>JBFMGH010000552.1:0-5072 GCA_040752795.1 Cyanobacteriota bacterium | reverse complement strand
CAAACAAGTGAGATTCATTTCTTTCCCTCTACGAAAAAAACTCTGTCATTAGCAATTGCTAAATAACAATAGTTAGTTTGCCCCTAATTTAAGTATTTTCCCTCTCTAAAAGATATTTCTTCTATCCCTGCATATAATCTATCACAAAGGTAATATTTTTATTACTATAAATATAAAAATGTAAGAAAATTGATACAAATGAATTAAAACTTATCCTTAATACTATCAACATTCAAAATAAATCAGTAAAAAGATAACATATATGGGCTATCACTGTTATTTTATTAAAATAGAGTGCTGCAGAGGTTTCTATACCAATCCACTGAAGTAAACAATATATGGCTTTAAATTATTATAGGGTGTTTTTGCCTGCTGCTCAGACAAAAACACCATGCCTCTATAATCTGGAATCTATAGATTACTTTCAAGGATAAGTATAATTATAATTCTCCAAAAATTTAATGTGAAAAAAATTATATTAGTAAAAAAATAACCCGGCCCACTCTCCAAAGTCTTATTTTCAATGGTTTATCTTATACTCCTCAAAATCCCAGCCCTTTAAGAATGCTATTAATGGAATATTTCCTCTTAAATTATTTTCCCAAGAAGATGAAATAATATAGTTTAAGTCTGAATCAAGTTCCTCTCCTCCAAGTGATCTGGGCATTAAATGTTCAGAACTCGGCCTGTGTTTTTCATCACCACCCCACTTAAGCTTTCTACCAGAATAAGCACAAATAAGCAACTCCGGAATATATTTTATTTTAGCGTTTCTTCCTGAAAAAGTAAGGCTGGGAATAAAAATGCTATCTTCATTTTGCAGCATTCTTATTGCTTTTATAGTCGCATTAATTTCAGGAGAACTGTTTAAAGTTGTTAAATAATCTACAAATTCTTCCGATTTCCAATAATGATCCGCTTTAGCCAGCAAACCCCAGAATTCTTTGGCCATCGGAATAAACTCGCTTTTTTTCAATTTGCGTGACGCTGCACCATTTAGAATATACGGCATTGCCTGCTCAAACCAGTGTTCTCCATCAGGTGTAATAAAACCAACCATATATTCTTTAAGGTATTTTGATAATGATTTTAATCTTTTTGTTGCCTTACAAACATTGTGAACAGAAGGGTCTTTTGCTAATTCATAACGCAGAGAAGGATTTATATTGGATTTTAACCTTCTATGAAAAATATTTTTATATTCATACTCTGGTCTTTCAGTTGATCTATTAGCTGTATTCTTTTTTATTGAACTATTATTAGGAAATAATTTATTAGAAAGAAAAGTTAAAAGTTTTTTTCTAAAAGTTCGTTCAGATAAAGATTTGCCATTATAAGTGTCTTGCCTATTTCTTAAATAGCAACTACTTTTTGATGGAAAGCTTAAATCATCAGCATTCCTTAATACATAAGTATTGCAACTATTTCCCCGAAAATATAATTTCATTTCTCTTGTAAGTAGATAATCTTGTTAGTTTCCACTAACTCTTTCTAGTTTAAAAGATGAGGAGTATTTCCTATAATGTTTGCCTCAAATATAATCTACCACAAAGATAATAAGTTTGTATATGATTTAACAAATAATATTGAATAAATAATACTTTTAAAAATTATAAATTTAACTAAAACATTTTATTATTTCTTTTATTATAGATACTTCAGTTTTAAACAAATTCTTCTATTAATTAATTATCCAGTTATTTCAATGTTTAATTTCTTATAACATTAAATTATTTAAAGATTTTATCGATTTAAAACTATACTTTCATAAATCTATACTTTGATGTAGTATAGCTTTGTTTGTAAGAATTCCTTTTTAAGATACTGTGATAGAGTTATGAATAGAAATAATGTAATTTTATTAGACGGAGAATCACTGACTCTTGATAATGTAGAACAAATAGCTCTTAACAATGCAGCAGTGGGCATTTCTCCTAAGGCAATTAATAAAATCAAAGCCTCAAGACAATTCATTGAAGAAATAATCAAAACAGGTGAAATTGTATACGGTGTCAATACAGGGTTTGGCGCCCTGAGTAGTGTCAATATACCTGAAAACCAGATAGAAGAGCTTCAACTTAACCTCATAAGAAGCCATGCATGTGGTATTGGAGACTTTTTTAGCACTAAAACCACCAGGGCTATAATGGTTTTAAGGGCTAATACTCTAACCAAAGGCTATTCTGGCGTAAGGCTTGAATTAATTGAAAAATTACTGGAATTACTAAACAAAGGTGTTCATCCATTAATACCAAGTAAAGGTTCTGTTGGTGCAAGCGGAGATCTTGCCCCGTTAGCTCATTTATCTCTGGTTTTAATTGGAGAAGGAAAAGCTGAATATCAGGGTAAAACATATAGTGGTAATGAAGCATTAAAAAAAGCCGGTATTGAACCAATATCACTTAAAGCTAAAGAAGGTCTGTCTTTAATTAATGGCACTCAGGTTATGACTGCGATGGGAGTTATGTATTTAAAAAAAGCCCAGCGACTTGGCAAAGTGGCTGACATTGCAGGTGCCATGACTCTTGATGCTATTAAAGGCACCCCTAAAGCCTGTTATCCTCAAATACACGCATTAAGACCACATACGGGACAGATTAAATCTGCAAATAATATTATAAAACTTACCAACGATAGCCAGATAATAGCATCACATGTCACCTGCCCAAAAGTTCAAGACCCATATTCCATTAGATGCATTCCACAGGTACATGGCGCAAGTAAAGATACATTTGACTACGTTGAAAAAATACTCGGGATTGAAATAAATGCTGGCACAGATAACCCCCTTGTTTTTGCAGAAACAAAAGAAGTTCTATCGGGCGGAAATTTTCACGGCCAGCCAATTGCATTAGCTATGGATTTTCTAGGTATCGCTTTAGCTGAGCTAGCTAATATATCAGAAAGAAGAACAGATAAAGCTCTAGCCCCAATGTTTAGTGGCCTGCCAATATTTTTGACAGAAAGTACCGGGCTAAACTCTGGGCTCATGATTACTCAATATACTGCAGCAGCTCTGGTCTCTGAAAACAAAATGTATGCTACACCTAATAGTATTGACTCTATACCAACATCCTGCGACAAAGAAGACCACGTGAGCATGGGTACTAACGCAGCCAGAAAAGTGATGCATATATTGAAAAACACTTCTTATGTTATCTCTATAGAACTTCTATGTGGCTGTCAGGCTTTAGATTATTGCTTGCCTACTTTACCAGGCAAAGGTATTCAAAAAGCCTATAATACCATCAGGCATAAAGTCCCTAAAGTTGTCGATGACAGAGTTTTTCATTACGACATAGAAGAAATTTATAAATTAATTGATTCTGACTTCATTCTAAAAGAAGTTGAATCTGTTATAGGAGAATTAGAATAGGTAAAGAAAGGTTTTATTATGGCCATTCAATCAAAACATATTATAAAAGCTCCAACCGGAAGCAAACTTCAATGTAAAAACTGGATATCTGAAGCTGCTATGAGAATGCTAATGAATAATCTTGATTCTGAGGTTGCTGAAAACCCTGAAGAATTAGTTGTTTATGGGGGCAGTGGCAAAGCTGCAAGAAACTGGGAATGCTATGAAAAAATTATTGAATCTCTAAAAAATCTTCAAGAAGATGAAACTTTACTTGTTTCATCAGGAAAACCTGTTGCTGTCTTAAAATCTCACAAAGATGCACCAAGAGTGTTAATAGCAAATTCAAATCTTGTACCGGCATGGGCCACCTGGGAAAAATTTAGGGAGTTAGAAAAGCTAGGACTCATTATGTATGGCCAGATGACAGCTGGTAGCTGGATCTATATAGGTACGCAGGGTATTCTTCAAGGCACATATGAAACTTTTGCAGAACTGGCAAGAAAACATTTTAATAGTACATTAAAAAACAAGTGGGTTCTCTCGGCCGGGCTTGGTGGCATGGGCGGAGCTCAACCTCTTGCAGTAACTTTTAACGAAGGTGTCTGTTTATGTGTAGATGTAGACAAAGAAAGAATCACAAGAAGAATTGATCATAAATATTGTGATATATATTCAGAGAATCTTGACGAAGCTCTTGAAATGGTTAAAAAGTTTACCAGAGATGGTGAAGCAAAATCAATTGGTTTATTAGGCAATGCAGCAGAAATTTTCCCTGAGATTCTTAAAAGGGGTTATTTGCCTGATATAGTTACAGATCAAACATCTGCTCATGACACACTAAATGGCTATGTTCCAATTGGCAACTATAAGGAGATGATTGATCTAAGAAAAAATAACCCTGAAGAATATATCAAAAAAGCTTTAAATTCAATTGTTAAACATGTTGAAGCCATGCTGGGCTTACAAAAAGCTGGTTCAATAGTTTTTGACTATGGTAACAATATCAGGCAACAAGCCTATCAGGGTGGCGTAAAAAATGCCTTTGATTTTCCAGGTTTTGTTCCAGCATACATAAGACCATTATTCTGCCAGGGCAAAGGCCCTTTCAGATGGGCAGCACTCTCAGGAGATGTTGAAGACATCTATAAAACTGATGAAGCTATAATGAAAGCCTTTCCTGAAAATGCCTCCTTGAAAAGATGGTTAACCATGGCAAGAGAAAAAGTTCAATTTCAAGGATTACCTTGCAGAATATGCTGGCTTGGTTACGGAGAAAGAGCAAAAGCAGGTAAAATCTTTAATGATCTTGTTGCCAGTGGTGAAGTTAAAGCACCAATTGTAATAGGCAGAGATCATCTTGACTGCGGTTCAGTTGCTTCACCTAATAGAGAAACAGAAGCTATGAAAGATGGCTCGGATGCCATTGCTGATTGGCCAATTCTAAATGCATTAATCAATTCTGTTAATGGGGCTTCATGGGTTTCATTCCATCATGGTGGTGGTGTAGGAATAGGTTATTCTCTTCATGCTGGAATGGTTATTGTTGCTGATGGAACCAGAGAAGCTGAATTAAGATTGGAAAGAGTTCTTAATTCTGATCCCGCTATGGGCATAATCAGACATGCCGATGCTGGCTACGAAGATGCTATAGATAATGCCAAAAAGCATAATATTAAAATACCTTTCATAAACTAATTATTGTTACTTACATAAA
>JBFMGH010000551.1:0-7309 GCA_040752795.1 Cyanobacteriota bacterium | reverse complement strand
GTTTTTACTTTTTTGTGTGTTTGTGTTTGGGCCCCTCCCCCCCACCCAAAAACACCCTATAATAATTTAAAGCCATATATCATTTACATCCGTGGATTAGTATAACTGTGTAAACCCCCGATCATTTTATTTATTATAGCTAGTGCAGGGTTCTTGTTAATTAATTTCAAATAAGTATTATTTATTGAATTCAGGTTTATATTGAAACTGGAAATTATTATTTTGAAATAATTTTTGAGTTTATATTTAATCAAAGCCCTTGTTATACAAGTTTATAGAAGTATTTTTAATCAGTAGATGTACACCTGTACAGTTGTATGTTTGTACAAAATTAATCCATATGGTGTATTCTCTTTTTTGGCCACAGGGGTTACTATTGTGTGTGAGTAAGGAATGGCGAGGGAGTAGTCGAGAGGCGGTTGACTATGACAAATAGTGTTAGGGCCCATAGTGCTCCTAAAATTAAATATATTAGTATGGATAGATTGGCTGGGATGTCTAATTCAATAACACAAAATTGGACTGATCAGGCAATAAGATGCTATTATAGCAACTGTGATTGCAATACCTGTTCTATTGCTAATAGTAATTATTCTTTTGAGTGTCAAATGGCCTCAGTCGTAAAGATTTTACTAAATGAACTAGGCCCTCCAGATAGAGAAAGAATCTGGAAGTCAATTATTAGGGCTTCGTAAAACTCTAGTCAGAATTCATATTATGCCCCTGAATTATGCCCCGGGTCAAAGGCCTTGGGCTCATTTTTTATTTGTGATATGTAATAAAAAAAATTTTCATAATAATTAGGCCATTAGGTTTTTTAAAATTATACCAACCCACTAAAGAAAACTATATATGGACTAAATGACCCTCGGTTATCTTGAATCTATCATTACCGTCTAGGAATAATATATCTATTTTAATTTGTTATTAATTACAAATTGAGATAAATATATAACCCATATGAAAAGTTTAATAGAATGTTTTTTGCCTGCTTAAGAAGCCATAAAATTAAAGTACTCATTTAGAATCATTATAATTTTATTGCAACATACTATGAATACTGAAACAGAACCTATTACTAATAGTATTACAGGTTATTAAATTGTAATATTCAACAGTCAGTTGTTTAACTCAACTCTTTTTTTAGTAAAATTTAATATGATTTGAGTTAAATAAAAAAGGGTTTGACATGGAAAAAACATTTACCAGTAAGCAAATTGCAGAAATTATTGGAGGCAAATTAACTGGTGATGATAATATCAAATTAACCTATTTAGGGCCTCCCAGTTTGTCTGATGAAGAAATGCTTGCAGTTGCCTTTGAAGAAGAACATATTAGAGCTATACCCAAATCAAAAGCACTATGTTTTCTTCTGCCGCAAGGTATAACTGTTGAAGGGAAATCTTATATACAGGTTGAAAGACCTAAATTAGCTATGGGAACTCTGTTAAATCTGTTTTACAGACCACCAGAGGCACCTGAAGGCGTTCACCCAACTGCGGTTATTTCTCCAAGTGCAAAATTGGGTAAAAATATATCTATTGGCCCGGGTGTTGTTGTAGGTAGCAACTCTGAAATTGGTGATAATACAAGAATTCTTGCTAATACTGTTATTGGAAGTTCAGTAAAAGTTGGCAATGATTGTTTGATTTATCCCTGTGTTTACATTGGTGATAGAGTTCAAGTAGGTAATAAAGTAATTATACATCACTCAGCAACCATTGGTGCCGATGGATATAGCTATGTAACACAGGAAGCAAGTAATTTAGAAACAGCCAGAGAGTCTGGAGAGATTGGAAAAACTGGTCGGCAAGAAATAATTAAAATTCCTTCTCTGGGAACTGCAATAATAAACGATGATGTTGAAGTTGGAGCAAATACAATAATAGATAGAGGTACTATTCAAAATACTGTTATAGGTAGAAATACTAAAATAGACAATCTCGTTCAGATTGCTCATAACGTAATTGTTGGAGAAAGTTGTTTTATTGTTGCTCAAGTAGGTATTTCTGGCTCGGCCAAAATTGGCAACAGGTGTATATTTGGTGGACAGGTTGGTGTGGCAGATCATGTTGAGATTGGCGATGATGTAATGTTAATGGCTAAGTCAGGAGTCAGCAAGGATTTGCCTCCTAAAATGGTTTATGGTGGTATTCCAGCTGTACCAAGAAAAGATTATATTAGAAACATTGCCAATATCAAGGCTGTAACACAGGTAAAAGAAAGATTAAAAAAACTAGAAACGGAATTGCCTGAAAAGGAAACACTTTAATGGCAACCATTTTAAATTCTCTAAAATATAAAAGTAATTGCCTTATTTCTGGTAAAGAATCAGAAATAGAAATAAGGCCTGGTAAAAACAGTTCTGGAATTATTTTTACAAGTAGAAAATTTGGTATAAGTTTTTCTGCAACTCTGAATCATGTTCTTGATACTACACATGCTACTACCCTGGGAAAACCACCCTTTGTTGTTAAAGTTGCTGAGCATTTTATGGCTGCATTAGCCCTTGCCAGAATCAATGATATTGAAATCATTGTTGATGAAGATGAAATGCCTATTGCTGACGGAAGTTCTAAAACTTTCTATGACTTGTTTCAAAAGGCAGGAATTAAAAAAACAACTGAAAATAGAACTTTTAATATTTCTGATTCTTTGTTTTTTAACTATGAGCATACTAGTATATCTGCAATACCTTCTGATAATTTTAGAATTACATATGTTGTTAATTATGTTAATTCACCTTTTTCTTATAGCTGGTATAAATGGGAATCTGGTATTGATGATCCACAGGATATATTATATGCAAGAACTTTTGGATACCTTAAAGACCTACCATTATACCAGTCTCAAGGTCTGGCTTTAGGTGTGAACCCTGATAATACTGTTGGGCTTAAGGATGATGGCACATTCACTACTGAATTAAGGTGCCATAATGAGCCTATAAGGCATAAAATACTAGACTTAATAGGAGATTTATATTTAACAGGTATAAATCCTCTGGACTTGAAAGCTCATATTGTTGCTATAGAATGTGGACATATGCAACATATCGAACTTTCTAAACTTCTAATCAAAAATATTTCTTTATAAGAAATTAAGGAGGAACCATGAACGAAGCTGTATTAGATATTAAAAAGATTTGGGAAACAATACCTCACCGTTACCCTTTTTTGTTGGTTGATAGAGTCACCGAATTTGGTGAATCCTATATTGTAGGATATAAAAATTTATCAATTAATGAGCCCTTTTTTAACGGTCATTTTCCAGGTGAACCAATAATGCCAGGTGTGTTAATATGTGAAGCAGCGGCACAGCTTGGTGCTATATTCTTAAAACGGCATGATAATTTTAAAGATAAGCTTATACTTTTTGCAGGTATTGATGGTGTAAGGTTTAAAAGGCTTGTTGTACCTGGCGATAAGCTTGATTTAAGAGTAGACGTTCTTAAAATTAAAGGCAGGGTAGGAAAAGCTTCTTTTGAAGCCAAAGTCGATGGAGCTCTTGCTACATCAGGAGAAATAACATTTTCAGCAGTATAGGATGTTTATAATGGAAAAAATTCATTCAACAGCAATAGTTGACCCTGCTGCAGAAATTGCGGATGATGTTGTTATTGGGCCATTTACCATTATCGGGCCTAATGTAAAAATTAAATCCGGTGCAGATATACAATCCAGGGTTGTAATTGATGGTCATACAGAAATAGGTTCTAATTGTGTTATTGCAAATGGTGCTGTTATTGGCACTCCTCCCCAGGATAAAGGGTACAAAGGGGAGGTAACAATGGTAAAGATTGGTGATAATACTATATTGAGAGAATACACAACTGTAAACAGGGCATCAGGAGAGGGGAGTATTACCGTAGTTGGTGATAATTGTATGATAATGGCTTATAGTCATATCGCTCATAATTGTCAGATTGGTAATAATGTTATAATGGCAAACTACGCAGGCTTGGCTGGCCATGTGGAAGTTGGAGATAATGCTTTTATAGGAGGCATTGTAGCAATTCATCAATTTGTTAAAATTGGCAAACTGGCTATAATTAGTGGGTTTAGTGGAACGAGACAGGACATTCCTCCCTTTTCGATTACTGACGGCAGACCTGCTATTGTAAGGGGCGTTAATAAAGTTGGCTTAAGAAGAAACGGGTTTTCTCGTCCGGAAATAGATAACATTAGAAAAGCTTTCAGGATTATCTGGTTTGAAAAGCTAAATTTATCTAATGCTATTGAAATGGTTGAGAAAGATGTTGAAATGGATGACAATGTTAAACACCTGATTGAGTTTCTAAAAACTTCTAAAAGAGGTGTTATTGTTAAAAGAGAACAGGAAGAATTTGAACCCATTTAAACATTTAATTTTAGCTTAATTCTTTGCAAATTTTTATTTCTTATAATTATGCAACCTATATATTCTTATAGATTGGTAAGTTATAATTTAATCTGAATTAAGCAGGTAAAAATTATGAAACTGAAATTTAGAACATTTATCATTGTATTAATAATATCTTGTATTTCTTTTACAGGTTGCAAGCAAAGCTCTTCAGATAAACTTTCCTCTAAAGATATTAATGCAAAAATTGATAAATTAATTAAAAGTGGCCATTATGACGAAGCTTTTGTTGAAATAGCTTCTGCTATTGATGAAAAAACAGCGGATTATGACACTAAAATTAGTCTTGGCTGGGTATATAATTATCAAAAAAATTATGATAAAGCTCAAGAAATATTAGAAGAAGTAGTTAAAGATGATACTAAAAATGAAGAAGCCTATTTTGCTTTAGGAGTAGTTTATAAAAACCTTAAAAAATACGATGATTCAATAGAAATGTTTAATAGGGCAATAGAATTAAACCCTACCAATGATAAAATTTATGAATATTTAGCAAATCTCTACGAAGAACAGCAGAATTATGAAAAAGCTAAATGGGCATATAACAAAGCTATTGAAATTCAGCCTTCGGAATCGTTGTATTATTTTAGCCTGAGCCAGATTTATCTTAAATTAGGTGACTATAAACACTCTATAGAAAATTGCGAAGAGGCTCTTGCCAAAGCACCAGCTGAAGATAAAGAAAGAATTGAACAAACACTCGAAACTATTAAACTAAGCCAGATTTTAAAACAAAATTAAAAGTTGTTTAGCTAAAGTGCAAAAATTTAAACTTTATAGCTTTAAAGAGCTATTTTATTGTAAATTTTAATATCCTGCTTTGTGCTTAAAATGTTTAAAAAATTAAAAACATGGGTATAAATAATTTAATAAATATTAATAGTGCAGGTCTTTTAGGTTAGTAGGTTAATTATAGGGAAGGTTACTTATGAAAGTGAGAAGAAGTCTTTATGGTGCAGAAACCACAGAGGTAGCGCTGGTTTCAGTAATTTTATTGGTTGTATCAATAGGAGCAGTAACAGTTTTTGGTGGCAATATTCAAAAAGTTTTTC
Organism: Cyanobacteriota bacterium; assembly: GCA_040752795.1. GTDB lineage: Bacteria > Cyanobacteriota > Vampirovibrionia > JBFMGH01 > JBFMGH01 > JBFMGH01. The sequence goes on along the minus strand of JBFMGH010000551.1, from coordinate 1,859 downwards.
AAAGTGAAGATTCACCAATCTATGTGTCTTCTGAAAAAATGCAAAACTCTTCTGATGAAGGAGATGTAGATGGTGATGGATCTAGAACTAACATAGACAAAAGTTTGGTTTCAACTAGTCTTATTACTAAAGCCAGATCAGATTCCTCTATAGGAAGTTCAATTGGGCATGAAACCACTGGTGCAACTGGTGGAGACTTTGAAATTGGCGGAACTTATCAGATTGACGACCCATCTGCATTGAATGATGGAGATCCGAGTACTACAGGAAATGCTTTATTAGATGCTGCTCTAGCGGCAAAGAATAGTGCTATGGATCTTTTGAATCAAGCATTAAGTTTACAGGCTAATGCTGATGTTCTGCAGGATCAGGTTGAAAATATGACCTCAAATCTGTTTCAACAGCAGGAAGTTCTTACTGACCTTGAAAATGGTTACGCATCTTTGATAGAAAATATGCTTGAAGTGGGTACTCACCTTGATTTATTAGTCTATCTGGAAGCACAGGCCCAAAGCATTCAGGTCGACTTATCAACTACATTAACAAGTTTAGGTGATGTAAATGCTGACATAATTCACGCTACTGCTCAAAATATGATTGTTGGTCAGGAGCTTTTAGATCTGGATAAAAAACAAAGAGAAGCTTATGATGACTATTGTGATCTAAGAGATACTTATGATTCAAGCTGGGATACTGTTTGTAGCGGAGATCCACCATCTTGTGACACTGTCAACACTTCAGGGATTGACCCTGCTGATATTGATGCAGCTTTAGCATTGTCCGATCAGCTTTTAAGTGAACTAAACGGTGAAATAGCTGCGATTCAAAATGCAGTTAGTACTTATAGTGGTCTTGTCGCTAATTATAATACTCAGGCAGCTCAGGCACAAGTCCAGGCACAGGATTTGCTTAATCAGGCAGAAAGCCTTTTGGCAACATCTTTTACAGACCCTAATCTGTTTAATGGTTGCACTACAGTTCAGGAATACCTTGATAAAGCTACCTGGGCACTCGGTGAAGGTGGACAGGCTGTAGTTGATGCTACTGCTGTTGCAAATGCTGTTAATTTATTGCATAATGCTCAAGTGGCCTATAATGATGCTGAGCAGCTTCAGGCTTTAGCACAGCATTCAGAAAACAATGTAACTCAACTTCAGGAAATACTTATTTTAGCTGAGGCTGATGCTACATCATTATCTTTATCGGCAGAGACATTTGATACTTCTGCAGCTGAATCTGTTGCTTCAACTAATGAAAATGTTTTAACTAATGTTAATCCTCAGATCGGTATTGTTGCTGATGAATTAGTTACTGTTGATGACGCTTATAACAATGTTGCATCAGCAATAGCTTTTCAACAGTCTTATGTTGCCGAAATGACCACACAGGTTTCTGTATTTGAAGCAGAATTTAATTCTGTGGCCAGTCAGGCTTCTACACTTCTTACTGATGCGCAAACAGCTCTCGCTAGCGCTACTCAGGCTGTGGATGATCTGGTCTGTACCCCTGAAGAACAACCTTGTGAATAATTAATTTGAAAATTTAATCTTATATAAGATTCTGCACTATATGAAGCGATTGCTTTGACTGCAATCGCTCTTTTTTATTTAAAGAGACCTCTGCATAACTAATGTTTTATAAAATATCATGGAACAGTGGCTAATGAAGGGTAAACTCGATACTCTTTCTCTGCTACCTTAGCTTTTTTAAGAATATATGCACTTATGCACGAGTTTTTTAAAGTAAGAATAATACTTCTATACTTATCCTTGAAAGTAATCTATAGATTCCAGATTATAGAGGCAGGGTGTTTTTGCCTGCGCAGCAGGCAAAAACACTTTATAATAATTTAAAACCAT
>JBFMGH010000550.1:0-5749 GCA_040752795.1 Cyanobacteriota bacterium | reverse complement strand
GAATTTCCTGCCTGTCTGAGAGCTGTTTTTTGCAGTGACATTACTGCCATGTCTCCTATAGCACTATTAGAACTGTGAAGTGCTATTTTTGTAAGCGCATCAATTGCTTTAAAGGATTTGTTGAAGCTGGAAGTATTACTATTTGCAACCTTCTCAAGAACAGATACGGACTGATTATTGTTACCCATAATTGCTGAATTTGTCAGGCCATCAAATGCTTGATCAAGAACGCCATTCTGGCCTTCCTTCTGAATAATTTTTTTCAGACCTTTTGTTGCTAAATCACCAGATTCGCTGGTGCCATGAGTAGTGGCATGTTCACTGAGCAATTTAGCTATATCTTTTCTGGCGTCTTCAGGTATATTTGCCTGGCTCAGAATAGTTAAGGCTTCGATAGTTTTCTTTCCACCTTTTTTCATTAAAGGTCTTGCATCACGTTCAATATTGAGCTGGCCTCTGTTAATAAGATCATTAAGATAGTAATAGGCTTTATCTGAAGCACTTTTTTTATTTGTGTTTTTGTTTTCATTAGAAAGTGCATCCATAAACATTTTCAACACTGGTGGGTTATAAGGAGCCGAATTAACTACTGAATCAACAGCACTGGCTGCTTCATTCATAAGGTTTTGATCAAGGCATTCTTCAGATTGGCTAAGTTTTTCAAAATCAATATCTTTTCCCATTTTCATTTCTTCAAGCTTTCCAAATGCCTCTATTTTACCCTGCATGGCCTCAGCTTTAAGTCTATTGATTTTATTTTTAATTCTACTGGCTATTTGTTTGGCTTCATTGCCGGAGACTTTTTTAGGTTTTGACGTTGATTTAGCGTTATTTAAAGGCATATTATTATCTTGATTTGTTGTAATATTATCTAATTGAGCAATAGAATCAAAAAACTGAGCAAATAGGGGCTTGTTTTGTGTGGCATTAGGATTGCTAACAAAGTTATCAACCCTTCTATTTTGAGCATTATGGTTAACCTGTCTCTGATCAAACAAGTTATACTTGTTATTCAAGCTGTTTGAATTATAAACTGTCATATGTGCCTTAAACTTTAATTAGCCTCTAAAAATAATAGGTAGTTAGTGCCCCCTTAAAATAATAAAGTAATTTTAATATTTCAAATTGCCCTGAGTATATATTGATATTAACTAAATCGAGGGTAATGAACGCCCCAAAAACATACATTATAAGTGGTTATAAAAATTTTGCTGGTCTTTACATTATTTAAAATAGTATATATTTTGTATGTAAATAGTTAAATAGTAGGCTGTATGCACTTCTACATATATATTATTTGCAGTCTTCAAATACTTTATGTCATTAATTCTTTAATTTTCAGATGTTTGCAAAACCTTTTTAATTGAAAATAAAAATATTGGTAATAAAATTTAAGCAGACATCAAAGTTGCAATTTATGGAGAATAGAAATATGAAAAAAAGCGTTATACTTTCATTATTGGGTTTTATGTTAATTGTGTCTATTGCTAATGCACAGGTTGATATAAAAACTGAAGGTGTTGAAATAAAAGATGGTCAGATTAATGTGACTGATGAAAATGGAAATGTTCAAGTAACACCAGAAGAAATACAAGTTAGTGATGAAGAAACAAATGTAGAAGTTATACCGGGTGGCGTTCTTGATGAAGATGAAGACAATGAAGTAAATGATCAAGAAGAAGAGGAAGAAGTAGAAATAGATGAAAAAAATAATAATGACGATGATCTTGATGACGAAGATAATAAAGATGAAGAAATAATGGATCCGGGCGGAATTGAACCAGAAGACAGCTTTGAAAGAGACTTTGGACCTGATTCTCAATAGATAATAATTGTAAAAAGTTTAATATTGAATGATTTAAGATATTGTTTTTGATATATCGTTAATAGCAATTTTTATTTTATCGGCAATATCTTTATTAACCATTTCAGACCAGCTAATAAACCGTTTTCTGGCAGAATTTAATTGTTTCTTTATTTTAGTATCATTTTCCCAGATTAGGTCTCTTAAGTTATCAAGCCTGTCTGCAAGTTTTATTAACTGAACATTAACAGGTCCGGCTTGTAAATCTCTATAATATTTCTCTTCAGAAGCTTTATTCTTATAACAATCTACTGGTTTTGTTAAAAGAGCTACACCCTTAGCAACTTCTGATCCAAAGTCTTTTTGAATATCATTAATTTTTACACTGGTATCTTCAACAACGTCATGTAATAATGCTATAGAAAGGCTTTTTTCGCTAGTAATATTTAACTCTTTAGCAAGAATAATAGCAACATCAAGAGGATGAGATATATAAGGAGCCCCGCAATCTCTTAATTGGTCTTTATGTGCATTTAATGCTAGATTATAGGCTTTCACCACCATTGGTGTTAAATTATTGCCAAGAATGCTTTTAAGATCATTCCATAGTTTATCAGGTATGTCTTCATAGTTTATTTTTGTTTTTTGATTTACAACCCTGCCACCCTTTGGAGAAATTGTTTTAGAAGTAGCATTCTCCCATAAATTAACAGTATTACCTTTGAGGTGATTGGTTATAACAGAGTGCGAGTTGTTTCTTTGATTTATTTTGCTACCTTTTTCAGCACTTAATACATGGCTGACTGAGCTATCTTTTAAGATAATTTTACTGTCACATAACTGACCTATTGTAGACCTGGATTGGTCATGTTGAAAAATTGAAGCTGTATTTACTCTATCAATTGAAACTTCAGCTTTTTCTTTTAGTTTAAGCTTGCTTTTATTATCTACAACAAGAACATGTATTGAAGAGAAAACACCACTCATTCCAGGAGAATAAATGCTTAAACAATCCTTTCCCCCTGAAATAGTTAGTTCAGAACTGGCATCAGGAAGTGTGATCTTTTTTTCGACCTTCTTACCGTTGGCTTCGGTTAAAGCTAACAGCTTAATGCCTTTAAAACTAATTGTTTTAGAATGAAACATGTTAAACAGTACTGAATTAAATATTCCACTACTTAAATAAGGCAGCTAATTATAAAAAGTTGCTATCGTTAAAGAAATTAAACTTAATCTCTTTTTTGCCCTGTTGTTCAATGTTAGCATCTACTATAAAGCCTTTTTAATATTAAGATTAATTAATTCATAATAGATAAACCTTAACTACTTTATTTTCAAATATTTTTTTCTTATTGTATAATTTAGCTTCAATCGTTTCTTATACTTATTAAATTAACTTATAGGGAATGATTTCTAGAAGACATAAAAATGAAGATTCTTCAAAAGTATAAAATTGAATAGTTTATGGAGGAAATAATGGCCAAGTATGAAGTCTCTGATATCAGAAACGTAGGACTAATCGGACACGTTGGAACTGGCAAAACATCTTTAGCAGATGCAATTTTATTCAACGTTGGTCTTAATACACGTTTAGGAAAAGTGGATAATGAAACTTCTTTAATGGACTTCGAACCAGAAGAAGTCAAAAGAAAAACATCAATAAGTTCTTCTTTTGCATCATTTGAATACAAAACCAAACATTTTAACATTGTAGATACACCAGGAGCAGCTCACTTTATAGCCGATGCAAAAAACTGTATTCAGGCAGTGGATACTTGTTTATTTGTTATTGATGCCTTCGATGGTATTAAAGTGCAAACCCTTGACCTTATTGATACAGCTAATAAATTGAATAAATCTACGGCTGTTTTTATTAACAAGATCGAAAGAGAAAATTCTAACTATAAAAAAGCACTGGAAACATTAGATGATTCCGGGCTGAATAAACCTGTTCTTGTTCAAATGCCTATAGGGCAGGAATCACATTTTAAAGGTGTTATAGATTTACTAAAAATGAAAGCTTATATCTATCAAAAAGATGAGTCAGGTAAGTTTGTAGAAGAAGAAATTCCTGCAGATTTATTAGACGAAGCTCAATCAATTCGTGAAGAATCTATTGAATCTATAATTGAAGCTGATGATTCAGTATTAGAAAAATATCTGGAAGGTGAAGAATTAACCACGGAAGAAATTTTTAGTTGCCTTAAGAAAGGTGTTGCTGAAGGTACTGTGACACCGGTGTTATTTGGTGCTGGTAGTAAAAATATTGGTGTGGCACAATTATTAGAGTTAATAATAACAAGTTTTCCTTCACCATGTGAAAAAACCGGTATTGTTGCAACAGATAAAACAGGTAATGAAGTAGTAAGAAAACCTTCAAGAGACGAACCCTTATCAGCTCTTGTATGTAAAAGTATTGCGGATCCATATGCTGGTCAATTGACCATAGTCAGGCTCTATTCAGGAAAGATGGAATCTGATAGTAGCATTTATAATGCATCGAAAGAAACAAAAGAGAGATACGGTCAAATTCTTACTCTTCAGGGCAAAAAACAAGAAACCCTTGAATCTGCTGGGGCCGGAGATATTATTGCTTTAGCAAAATTAAAAGAAACTAAAATTGGTGATACATTTGCGGATGAAAAAGCAGTTTGTTTTATTCCTATGATAGAACAGCCTAAACCGGTTATTTCATTTGCAGTTAAACCAAAAAGTAAAGGTGACGAAGATAAAATTCAAACTTCACTTCGTCGTTTGATGGAAGAAGACACTACGTTAATTGCTGATAGAAATGAACAGACTAAAGAGATGATTATTTCTGGTATGGGACAGGTTCACGTAGAAGTTTCAATGGAAAAAATGAAACGTAAATTTGGCGTTGAAGTTGATCTGACAGTTCCCAAAATTGCATATAGAGAAACAATTCAGGGTAAAGCTGAAGCACAGGGAAAACATAAAAAACAATCTGGTGGTAGAGGTCAATATGGTGATTGTAATATAGAAGTAGAACCGCTTCCAAGAGGAGAAGGCTTTAAATTTGTTGATAACATTGTAGGTGGTGCTATTCCTAGAAACTATATTCCTGCAGTTGAGGCAGGTATTAGAGAAGCCCTTACAGATGGTCTTCTTGCTGGTTATCCGATTGTTGATATGAAAGTAAGGTTATATGACGGAAGCTACCACCCTGTAGATTCTTCAGAATTGGCATTCAAAATTGCCGGTTCATTAGCTATTAAAAACTCTGTTCCTAAAGCAAGTCCTGTTCTGTTAGAACCCATTATGAATGTTAGCATTATTATTCCGGAAGAATATGTTGGAGATATCATGGGTGATCTAAACTCACGTCGGGGACGTATGCATGGTGTGGATTCTCAAGGTAAAGCTCAAATTGTTAAAGCTACTATACCACTGGCTGAAATGCTACGCTATTCACCTGATTTAGACTCCATGACATCTGGTTCGGGCACTTTCACAATGGAATTTTCTCATTATGAAGAAGTGCCAGTTCACTTACAACAAAAAATTGTTGATGAAGCAAAAGCTGAAAAAGAAGCTGCTAGAGCTTAATCAAGATAATATAATAGTCAAAAAGCTGTGCCAGATTGGTACAGCTTTTTATATGTCTACATTAATACTTTATTTATACACATTGGGTTAACTGTAGATATACCAATCCGCGGAAGTAAACGATATATGGCTTTAAATTATTCTAGGGTGTTTTTGCCTGCTACTCACAGTAGTGTCCGGTAAAATTAACCCGGATTATTCACAAAGTTTCGGAAATAGATCTTTGTCGAGGGCTCAAAAGGCCCGCACAGCAGGTCTTTTGAGCCCGGTCCTCTAAAACCTGGTCCCTGTTAAATATTTACAGTGTGTTAAATGCATAAATCTTTAACTTAAGTCATTACTTGAGCCTTGAGAGTTTGTAACAAATTCACGAATTAA
>JBFMGH010000549.1:0-16697 GCA_040752795.1 Cyanobacteriota bacterium | reverse complement strand
TTTAATGAGCAAATTATCAATATGTGTATGGGAATGTACGGAATATCTAAAGAATCAGTTAGTATTACAATATTAAGTTTGTATGGTTTAACAAAGATATTATTATTTGTATTCTTTATGGTTCCGGCAATAGGTATTCATTGGGCCTGTAAAAGTCTTAAGAAACAAGCTTAATATATGGACGAGAAATCTAATAATAATTAATAACTCAGATTTAGTTAAAATTTATACTGTTTATTGAAAACAATTATAGATTTCAAGAAATATAAGGGTGAGTGTTTTCACCGCAGTGTGAGGGAAAACGCCCTACAGTAAATATTAGCAATATAATATTTCTTTTCGTGGGTTGGTATAATAAGGTATTGAATGAAACTATGATAAATTGACAAAACAGAAGTTAATTTTATTGCCTAAATTGGTTTTGATAATTATTATTTAAATAGAGAACTTTTTGGGAGTATAGTTTTTATGCAACAATATCCTCATGCTAAAACCCAGGTTAAATTACCTGTATTATTATTTTTAAAGCTTGTGGGTCCTCCAGTAGTATTATATTTTGAGAACCCTGAAGAAGTTTATAATGAGCTAATAGAAGTTATGAAATCTGCAAATGATAAAGCTCCGAAACTTATTGAGAAAAAAGCCAATGGACCAGTTAAAAATATAGCATTTCTAGATACTCAGATAGCCAGTGTAGCATTACAAGAAGAAACACACGTATCTTATTAGCTATCTAACTTTTAACAGTCCTAAAATTTTTCGTCCTATAGGCCGTATAAGATCTATAGCATCTTGCGGACAAACTTCCTGACAACAATAACACCTGATGCAAGAGCTATAATCATCAATAACTGCTTTATCGTCAATGGTTTTAATGAGTTGAGGAGGGCAAATTTCTTCACATGCTCTGCATCCAATACATTTGTCTTTGTTTACATTTGGTTTAGGTATTAACAGATTTGTAGCCATGTTTCTTAGCCAGTTAGGAACCTTGTCTGGCAGTACTCTTCCTCTTTCAGGTGGTAGTTTAAAGTTATAAGTTTGAATAGTATTGTCTGAAAGAACATCTAAGTCTTCGTATTTTGTGGTAGAAATAATTCTTCTTTTGATGGCTTCAGTAATAGTAGAGATTTTAAGTGGATTTATGCCCATAATATGGCAGGCAAGTATGTCAAGATAAACAGGATTATTAGCAGCAAGCAGACATTTAGCTTCAAAAGGCTCGCCATTAGTAGGGCCATTGCCTTCCATTCCAACGATGCCATCAATAAAGTGAATTGTTTTATGTGAAAAATATCTTTCAATATCAAGTAACATATTAGAAAAAACGTCTATTTTAGACATAGTGAGGTGATATTGCATTTTAAGGAGTCCTGGAATAATGCCATAGAGGTTTTTGGTAGCACATGTTTGCATTGTAAAGCAGTGAGTTTTCATTTTAGCAAAATTAATAATTAAATCAGCGTTTTCAGCCACCTGTAGAATTTTATAATTTTTCATTATTTTAGAATCAGGCATAGGTGCATCAAGGTCAGAGAAGTCCCAATTAAGTTTGCACCCTGTTTGTTGTTCAACATAAGACATTTTACAGGTATCATATAACTTTTGCATTATGTTATCATTTAATTTACCGGCAGGCGTATCAGCAATAATAATATTAGCACCGTATTTTTTCAGTTTTTCAATTAGACAAATAAGAACTTCAGGATTGGTGGTGACGGCTTTTTCAGGGGGTTTAGGAGAAATAAGGTTTGGTTTAATTAATATTAATTTAGCTGTTTTAGCTTTTTGTTCAAGGTCTGGCAGGTTAGAAATTATAAAGTCCAGTGATTTGTTTATATTATTGTGGTCATAATTTTGACATTTAGAATAAATAACTCTCTTATCCATGTTTATCCTTTGTTTAAATCGATAACGTTTACTTTAAGTCTGCCGGCTTCAACGACATAGGCTTTGTTTTTATATATAGCAATTCCGGAAGGGGCTTTAAGGTCTGTAAAAAGTTCTTTTATTCTATTACCCTGTGTGTCGAATACAATTACATTTCCTTTTAGGGGGTCAGTTAAGTATAATTTATTGTTGTGATAAGCTATAAAACTTTCTTTGCCACTTTTATCTTCTTTCCATTCTTCTATATTCCATTCTTTAACAAATTTGTTATCTTTAGTTATTTTGACAATTCTATTATTCATAGAGTCAATAATATATAAGTTATTGTTATCATCTATTGTCAGGCCTGTAGGTTCATGGAGGTTTATGTTAACATCTTTATTAGCTCCGATAGTTGTTTTAACTTTTCTATCTTTGTCAATAATTTTAACAACGTGATGTCCGGTGTCTGCGACATAGAAAAGATCATTTTTGAAAATAATACCTTTAGGCCCGAAGAAATCTAAGCTAATCAAATCAACAGCATCGCCTTTTTTGTCCAGTATTTGAATTCTTTGATTCCATGTATCAGTAATAATAACATTGTTATCTTTTGAGGTGGTGATATATTTAGGTTCTTTAAATTCACCCGGAGCAGAGCCAACTGAACCAAAATCACTAATTAAATTGCCGTTATTAGAGAATTTATAAAGTTTATTTTTGTCTTGATCAAGTAAATAAAAATTACCTTCATTATCAAAAGCAATGCCCATGGGCTTTTTTAAATATTTTTCAAGGTCTTTTTTATTATCATTAAAGATATTGAATTTTATTGAAGTTACAGCAGGTTTAGCAATATTTTCTGTTTTATTTGTAGCAACAGGAGAAATATTTTGTATAGGAGAAACTTCAGCAAGGTCTTGTTCGTCATAAACTACAACAGTTTTTTCTGAAGGAGTAGAACAAGAAGACAATAAAAATAAAATAACAATTGCTGTAATCTTTTTAATCATTAAACGTTATCCTATATTATTAAATAATTCTATTATCTTACCTGAAGATAAATTTTATAGTAAAAGCATAAAATAATCAGATATCAGGTTAAAAAGAATATGTATGTTAAGGTTTAAGTATTAATGTTGATTTTGAAATTTTCGTTATGTAAAAAAAGAATACATTGAAATCGACAATTGTTATTTTAGAATAAAAAAGTGACTATTAAATTAATGTTAAAAAAACAAAATTTACAGAGGTAAAATTATGAAGAGGGTATTAGTATTATTTATAGCTTTAGTGGTAAGTTTAGTTACTATAAGTGAGACATTTGCACTAATTAACCTTGATGATGAAAGTGTAAAAATATCAATAAAGTATGGCCTTGATAATAAATATTCTACAACAAAGGAATTGATGGGCCCTAACTGGATAGAAGGAGAGAATGGTGTAATAATAACAATATATTCACCATTTATCCAGCTGGCATCCAAGGCTAAGAGTCAGAATGTTCCTGGTTCATCAGACGAAGATATACTTCTGGTAAAAAGAAGACTTGGTCGTCAGTTAAATCAGATAAAAACCAGAATGGATATCAGGTTTATAGTACAACTTGTCGGAGATGATGAAACATTTGCAAAAGAATATGATGCTCGTATTGAAGAAGTGCAGGATGAAGAAGATACTGCAGAAGAGCAAAAAAAAGGTAAAGGCTTCTGGATATTTAAAGACAAAGGGCCTAAAAAACCCAAAAAAGTATCTCCTGAAAGTATAGTCAAACAAAATAAAGCAGAATTAGATAACTGGAATCCTGTTCATCCCTATTCAGCTACTAATAGTTATAATTTTGATTTTGAAAGAGTCAATAAGTTTGAAAAATTCTACTTTATACTAGTTGGCCCTGATGAAAAAGAAACACGTTTTCTTGTTGACAAAAATGCAATATTTTAACCGGGTCAAAATACCCTTGGAAATAAAGATAGTTGTAGCTTTTGGTATAATAATTAAACCTTTATCTAAAAAAGATAATTAAAAATTTTCTTAAAAAAAGCAAAAGTTTTTATATTTTATTCCGATTATATATATGAAACAAAAAATCACACACACAAGAAAAAGTTTTAGTAGCTATATCACTTATTATAATGGAGGGTATTGTGGCTGACTCTGGCAACAGCAATATACCTGTAGATTTTGATGATACTTTTGATGCAATATTTGCTTTAAATGTTGGTGACTTTGTTACAGAAGATTTTTTATCAAAAGATCTACTTGATAAAATAAGCTCAAAGTTAAATGAAACCAGTGGAGATAGAAAGTCACGGCTTAAAGAACAGCTTCAAGAGCTTATCTCTATATATTCTATTGGCAACACTTTAAATTTGCTTGGCTTTGAAGGTGAAGAAGGTTTTATTATATATGATTCAATAGCTTTAACAATTAATCAAATGCTTAATATGAGTGTTTGTAATATATTCTTAAAGCCTGACATTTTGCCTTTATTAAATAAGCAGACAGATAAAGAACTTATACTTTTTGGAACATCTCAAGGAAATAAGGTTAGAGATTTTGGGTATAAATATGGTTATACTGATCTTCAAACCAGAGCTTATAGAGAAAAGAAAACAATATATATAGAAAATCTTAAAAAAGAACTTTACTGGAAACCTTCAGAAACAGTAGGAGAAAAAGGTTCAATAACTTTTATCAGTGTACCTATGATATGTGGAAGAACAGCAATAGGTTTAATGAACCTTTTTAGTAATGAATTACAAAATATTGCTGAAGAACAGATAGCGTTATTAGAGTCGATAGCAGCAATTTTTGCAGTGTCCATAGGTTTGCAGGACTTGATGGATGAAGCAAGAGAACTTATTGAAGAAGAAGATGCAAATACGAGCGATTTGACCAGGCTAAGAGCCCAATTGACATCAAGTATTGGAGATCTTGGTCTTGAGCAGCAGAGATTTGTTGAATCTTTAGCATCAGCTGTAGATGCAAAGAGTGAATATACAAAAGAACATTCAACGAATGTAGCAAATCTGGCCAGGGAGCTATCACGTCAGATGAACCTGAACGAAAAAACAACAGATTTAATATATTATGCTGGATTACTTCAGAATATTGGGAAGATTATTATTCCAGATGAAGTATTTTCAAAGAAAAAACAACTAACAGAAGAGGATTGGAAAAAACTTCAAGATCATCCTAATGTTGGTGTTGATTTATTAATGAAAGTGAATTTTTTATCTGAAGTGGTTCCATATGTAAATCATCATCGTGAAAGGTGGGATGGTAAAGGACATCCTGAAGGTCTTGCTGGAATGAGTATACCACTTGGGTCTAGAATAGTAGCAGTGGCTGATGCTTATCAGGCAATGATTGAAGAAAGAGCATATAGGGAACCAATGTCTGTTGACCAGGCTCTGAAGGTTATGAAAGAAGAGGCAGGCATAAAATGGGATCCTTCTGTGGTCGAAGCACTTAATGAAGTGGTAGGATAACAATTCTAAAAACAGTAATTTTAAGAAAAGAAGTTTAAAAAAGTGTAATATTAATTTAAAGCTTTTAGATTTCTTTAATTATTTTAGTTGTCGTTAAAAGGCAGATAAAATCTGATTTATAGCTATTAAATATAGTTAATTGATATTTGCTAAAACGTTATTTTTGTATTTTGATATAACTTAATTATTATAAACATGTTTGTACTAATATGCCGATTAATCAGTTTCAAATAGCTGAAATAATATTAAATACTTCACTTTTTGGCAACCTGTCTGAAGAAAACAGGGTTGAAATTGCTAAAAAGATGAAGGAGATAATATTTGAGTCTAAAGATATAATTGTTAAAGCAGGTGAACAAGGAGATTCCCTCTATTTAATAGTTGGTGGTCTTGTTGAGGTTCTGGGTTCAGATTATTTGACGGGTGAAGAATTTGTTCTGGCATATCTTGGATCTGGCGATTGTTTTGGAGAGATGTCACTATTAACAGGGGAAAGAAGAAGTGCCAGTGTAAGAGCATTTGAAAAAACAAGTGTTTTGCAATTAGATAGCGATTCTTTTAATGAATTAATGTTAAGCTCATCACATATGGGCCTTTCAATTAGCAAGATTCTTGCGGAAAGATTAGCCAAGCTAAATAGTAAAATTGAAGAACTAAAAGGACAACAAACAGCTATAAATAAAATGTTTAATACTGAACTTGATATAAGTTCTGAAATAGCCATAGTTGGTAGAAGTAATAGCATAAAAAATCTACAGATAAAAATAGAAGAAGTGTCTAAACTGGATGGTTTATGGGCAATTAAAGGCAATGATGGTACAGGTAAACGTCCAATAGCAAGGTTGATTCATCGTTATGGATACCGTATAAATGAGCCATTTTTGGTTCTTGATTGCAGTAAACTTGATTATGAGCAACAGAAAATTAAGCTAATGGGGTCAAGTAAAGAACCCGGTTACCTTAAATTAGCTCTTTCAGGCACCATATTATTATCAAGATCAACAAATCTTCATAAAGAACTTTTTAAAGAGTTGATGGAAATAAGTAAAACTCCTATAAGTAAACTTAAATATAAGCAAAAACCATTAATATTATGTAGTTTTGATTATAATGATCCATTTGTTGAAGAGTTTTTTGAAGAAGAGAGAATAATCAACATACCTTCATTAGCTTCAAGAAAGCAAGATATACCATTAATAGCGAAAAAAATATTAGAGAGATTAGATAAAACAAATAACACAAGGCCAATAAAATTATCTAGCAAAGCACTGACAAGGTTATTAGAACATAATTGGCCCGGAAACTTGACAGAACTTGAATCAGTATTAGAACAGAGCCTGGTGTTATCAAAAGCTCCAGTGATAACAGAAGATAAAATAATCTTTGATCTTCCAGCAGCAATGCAGGATCCATATCTTGAATCAGTTAAATCTTTAGCGATAGCCCTTGATGCAAAAGACCCTTATACAGCCGGGCATTCAGAAAGAGTTGCAAGATATTCCAGACAAATAGCAAAATTGTTAGGTTTTCAGGAGGATTTTATAGAAAATCTTGCTACAATGGCTTTGTTTCACGATGTTGGAAAAATTGGTGTTCCGGAAAGTATTTTAAGAAAGCAAACTCATCTAACAGAAGAGGAATATATTCAAATTCAGAAGCATCCTGAGAGTTCATTAAGAATATTGCAACCTTTAACCAAGTATGAAAATGACATTGATGCAGTCTTACATCATCATACACACTATGATGGTTCAGGCTATCCCGGTGGATTATCAGGAATTGATATACCAATTGGGGCCAGGATTATTTCAGTAGCTGATACATTTGATGCAATGACAACAGATAGACCATATAGAAAAAGCTTATCAATTAATATGGCAAGAACGGAGCTTAAAAGAGTTTCAGGTAAGCAATTAGATCCAGTTGTTGCAGAAACAATGATTAAGATAATTGATCAGGGCAAGGTTGAAAAAACTTAATGACTACACCAATTAAACAGGTAACTCTTGAAGTTCATAACAAATTTATGGATATAGCATTAGACCTTGCTAGAAACGCTTCAATGGATATACCTATTGCAGCATTAATAGTAAAAGATGGTGAAATAATATACTCTTCAACTAATCTTAAAGAAGCAACGCAAGACCCTACAGCTCATGCAGAAATGGTAGTAATAAGAGAAGCTGGCAAGAAACTTGGTCGCTGGCGACTTGATGATGTAACTTTATATACAACACTTGAACCCTGCCCCATGTGTGCAGGAGCCACCTTATTTAGCAGAATACCAGTAATAGTTTTTGGAGCTTATGATAATATTCATGGAGCTTTTGGTTCAGTGACAAATATAACAGAGCTTTTTGCATATTATAATCCACAGGTAATTGGAGGAATAAGAGAAAAAGAGTCTTCTGATCTATTAAAGAAGTTTTTTAAATAAATCATTGGTTTTAACTTAAAGTTGATTTAAAATGTTCATTAGAAAAGATAAAATCAGGTATAAAACATGCCAGAAAATATTATAGTTATTAAGAAAAACAATGTAGCATATATTCAATTAAGCAAGAACCCGCTAAATATTTTGGGTATTGAGGATCTGGAGTATATAAATAAGATTCTTGTAGAATTGAATGCAGATGATCAACTTAAGCTAATTGTTTTTGAATCGCTATTAAAAGACTTTTCCGCTGGTATGGATGTTAAAGAACATACACCAGACAAAATAGGTAAAATGCTTGGTGGTTTATACTCACTTGCTAATGTATTGTTATCATCTAAATACCCTACTATTAGCAAGGTTAAAGGGGCTTGCCTTGGTGGGGGAATGGAAATAGCCTTGTTGACAGATATGATTCTTGCATCAGAAAATACTATTATGGGATTGCCAGAAATTAAGCTTGCTCATATGGCCCCTATTGCAATTAATGTACTCCCAAATATTGTAGGACCCAAAGTGTCGATGGATATTATACTATCCGGAAAAAATGTTTCTGCTAATGAAGCTCTGGGGTTGAATCTAATTAATAGAATATATAGTGAAGAAAGCTTTGAAAATTCTTGTAATGAATTTATTGAAGAGTTAACAAGCCTATCTCAAGCAGCAATTCTTGCAAATATTAAAGCATTTAGACTTGTTATAAAAGAAAAACTTGATTTAAAGCAAAAACAAATTTATAAAATATATCAAAATGATCTAATGACTCACCCTGACTCAGTTGAAGGTATTAATGCATTCATATATAAAAGAACTCCTGAATGGAAGCTTTAGAATAGAGTTTATTTCTAATGAAAGCTGATTTTATTGAACATCCATGTTATAACCCTGATTTATTGAATAAAGCAGGACGAATTCATTTACCTATCGCACCTGATTGTAATATGCAATGTAATTATTGCAATAGAAAGTATAGTTGTATTAATGAAAGCAGGCCAGGAGTTTGTAGTAAGATTATTACACCTGAAGAATCAGGAGGATATTTAAAGGATAAACTAAAGCAGCATACTGAAACAAAGGTTATTGGTATAGCAGGGCCTGCAGAAACACTGGCGAATATAGATATTTTATATAAGACATTTACCCTTTTAAAAAAGGAGTATTCTGGCTATTTATATTGCATATCTACTAATGGGCTTGTTTTGCCTGATAATATTGATCTTATTAAAGAAATTGGAATCGATTACATAACGATTACGATAAATTCATTAAATATACAGTCAATAGTAAAAATTTATGACTGGGTAAAATATAAAAATAAAGTTTATCAAAAATATGAAGCTGCAGAAATCATATTAAATCAGCATAAATTAGCACTAAAAGTTTTAAAAGATAGTAAGATCAAATATAAAATAAATAGCATTCTGATTCCAGGTATAAATGAAGATGATATAAAAGAAGTAGCTTGTCAGGGGGCCATATTTAGTGCGCTTGCACAAAATATCATGCCTGTAGTTGCGGTTAAACATACTAAATTTGAATTTTGTTCTGAAGTAAGTCTTGATTTGCTTCAGAAAGTGAGAAAAGAAAGTTCAAAATATATTAAAGTGATAACTCATTGCCAGCGTTGTAGGGCAGATGCAGCAGGCTTAATTAAACAACAGCATAAAATTGCTAATTAAAACAGTTCTACAAATGTATTAGGCAAGGAATAAAATCATTATTATACTATTCATTGAAAGTAATGATAGATTCCAGATTTCGTGTTAAAAGTCAATACATAGTTTTCTTTCGAGGATTGGTATAATAAAGTTTTATTGTTATGTTAGCAATAATCAGGTAATTCATATAATCAGCAAGAAGTTTAAAGGCTTTTATTAAATTCTGTTTTCTATGTGCTAGAAATTTTGATATGTTCTAAATACAATGGATTAAACCAAAAGTTTACTATAAATTTTAGATATATGAGAAAAGATTTATTAATATCACTGGGCGTAATGCTTTTGTTAACAATCATTGTAGGTTTTACGGCCTTTAACCTGACTAGCAGGTGGGCTGAATTGCCTGATATTATTACAAAGAATGTAGCTAAAGAAATGTTGCTCGAAGAAATTTCTTCTATGCTTGATAAAGAAATGACTCGGGTTGATCTTTATGTATTAAATTCATCAGAAAAAACCAAACAAGAAATTATTCTGATTAATAATAACATTATTGATAGACTAAAATCACTTAAATACATTAGTGATACAAGAACCTCAGAAGAGCAGCGAGTTAAAATCCTTAGAGATTTTTATGAGCAAAATATATACAATTTAATTGAAAAAATACTGGCACAAAAAGATCAAAATCTGCCTATAGATAAGTATATAGAGGATCTGAATATTCTTTCGGCAAATGGTAACCAGATTTTAGAAAGAATTAACAAAGAAAAGCTATCAACATTACCAATATATGAACAAAACATTAATGAACTAAAAAATTATTCTAAAAGTGTAACGTTTATAATTACATTAATATGTGGTTTACTTGGTTTTATTTTGATGGCAATATCTGTTAACCATATTAGCACTCTGTACGAAAAAATTGAGAATCAGGCTAAACAGTTAGAAGTTAATTTAGAAGAAATTAAGCAGATTAATAAAGAACTAATTAAAAGTAATGAGCTAAATGTAAAAATTCAAGAAGCTGAAAGACTAAGAATATCTCACGATTTACATGATGAAGTTATTCAAGGATTAATTAATTTAGTAAGATTGGCAGACAAAAAATCTGCTTTAGAAACGGATACAGATTTTAAATCAGAATTAAACTCAATAATAGTACATATAAGAAAGATATGTCAAAACTTAAGACCTAGTATATTGGATGATTTAGGGCTTAATAGTGCAATAGAATGGCTGTTAGATGACCTTGAAAAGTTTGGAATAGTACCTCATATTGATATTGATGAAAATATTGAAATTTCTTTACCGAAAAAAACAGAATTAATGGTTTTTAGAATTATTCAAGAATTGACTAACAATATTAAAAAGCATTCTCAGGCAACAAACACCTGGCTAAAGATTACTAATGAAAATAAGGAAATACAAATTCTTATAAAAGATGATGGATGTGGTTTTAATTATAATGAAGAAAACATAAACAAAACTTTAGGTTTAGTTGGAATTAAAGAAAGAGTAAAATCTGTATCCGGAAAACTGGACATACAATCTGAAATAAATAAAGGTACTGAAGTGAAAATCTTTATTCCTTTAAGTTTCAATAAAGAGAAGATAAATGAAGAGGATAAAGAACAATGAATAAAATAACTATTATAGTTGCAGATGATCATGCAGTTGTAAGGCAGGGTACAAAATTAATGTTAGAAGAAGATGAAGATATAAATGTGATTGCAGAAGCTGCTAACGGAACTGATGCAATTAATCTAACAAATTTAAAAAAACCTGACATTTTATTGCTTGATATTTCTATGCCTGATATGAATGGCCTTGAAGTTATTAATAAGCTAAAAGCCAAGGATTCAAGTCAAAAAGTTGTAATATTTACAGCACATTCTGATCTCCAATATGTTAAAGCAGCAATTAAAAGTAATGTAGATGGGTATCTGACAAAAAATATTGATTCAGAAACACTTATAGATTCTATAAAAAGAATATTAGAAGGAGAGAGGGTTGTATCTCAGGATATATCATCTCAGCTTGCCAATCAATTCTGGTCTAATGTTAAGGGGCCAGCTGATTTGACTTCAAGAGAGTATGAAATAATGCTTCTTGTGGCAAAAGGAAAAAGTAATCAGGAAGTTGCTGAAGAATTATGTATTGCTGTCAGAACTGTTGAAACGCACGTTGCAAATATTTTAAAGAAATTAAAATTCTCTAATAGAACACAGATATCAAGTTATGCTTATCAGCAAGGATTAATATAATAGCAGGTATAAAATATGCCAAAATTAAATAGTTTTGTCGTTGTAATTATATTATTAATAACAATTTTTATAAGTATTAACCTTCCTTCTTATTCAGAGGGTAATATATTTTCTCAATATCAACCGTTATTAGGTACTGAAGAAACTAATAGAATGTTTTCTAATGCTGAAAGCCTCTATAAAAAAGGTGATATTAAAGGGGCTATCGATGAATTAAAAAGAATTGATAGTATTACATCATATGATGCTAATATACATTATTTAATAGGAGTTATTTACTCGGAAAATAAAGAATATGAATCTTCTATAGAAGAATTTAAAACAACCATAAAACTTGAAAATTCTTTTAGAAAAGCATATATAGATCTTGCGAAAGTCTATCTTGATATGGATGATATTGAATCTGCTATCAGGTATACTAAAAAGCTTTTAAGGTTGAACAAGCAGGATGTTGATACTATTTATAGCTTATCATCAATGTATTTATTAAATCAGGATTTTGAAAGTGCAATTGAACATTTTGCAACTATTTTAGAAATACAACCTGATAATGTTAAAGCTTTAAAAGCACTTGCTCTGACTTACAAACAAAATAATGATATAAATAATGCGTTAGAGTTTTATAAGAAAGCCCTGGCCCTTGATTTATCAGTGGATAACTACTTATGTATTGCCAGAATATACCTGGAACAGAAAAACTTTGATCTTGCCAGGCAAAACTTATTATATGCTGAAAGGCTTGAACCGGATAATAATGAAGTTATTTACAATTTGGCCCTTGTCAATTTTGAGTCAGGTTCATTAAAAGAAGCTGATAAAATAATTAAAAAACTTTTAAATAAGAAACCTGACCTTGAGAAAGCTATAGATTTGAGCAATAAAATTGAACTGAAATTAAATAAAAATCTGTCTAATGCTTTTGCAGCAGATATTAATCTGAAAAAAGCTGATGAAATATCTAAACCTATTATGGTTGATAATAACTTATTACTGAATTTAAATAAGAACCTTGAAATTAGTAAAATTGATCCGGAAGAAAATAAAGCTATTTTAAGCAAAACAAAAGAAATAATTTCTAATGAAGATGAGCAGCCAGAGAAAAAACCTGATAAGACTTCAAAACACAAGAAAACAGACAAACAGGAAACACCTGACAAGAAAGAAATAACTTCTGAAGATAATCAGCCAGAGAAAAAACCTGAGAAGGCTTCAAAACATAAGAAAACAGACAAACAGGAAACACCTGACAAGAAAGAAATAACTTCTGAAGATAATCAGCCAGAGAAAAAACCTGAGAAGACTTCAAAACATAAGAAAACAGACAAACAGGAAACACATGACAAGAAAGAAATAACTTCTGAAGATAATCAGCCAGAGAAAAAACCTGAGAAGACTTCAAAACATAAGAAAACAGACAAACAGGAAACTTTAAATAAAAAAGAATTGATTGAAGAGAATAGTCTAGAAGATGCAGCTAATGCAGCAGTTAACAGTTTGCTTGAAGGCGAAAACACCAGAGGTTCTATAAAAGTTGATGTTACAGATCAGTTGAATTTGAATAAGTTGCTAGAAGGGCCGGATTTTACCGGGCAATCTGAGAAGAATAAATCTGCAAATAGCTTCAAAACATCTGAAAAAGAACCTGAATATAAAGTTAATGAAGCTGAAGATAAATCACTAGCTATTAATTCAGAAACTACTTCCCCATCAGAAAACTTTGATTCTCCCTTTAAAAAGCTTGATGAACTTAAAGATCCTGATCAGGTTAAATTGAATAATCGTATTTTAATGTTAGAAAAACTTGTAATTTTAAAACCTGAGAATCACAGGGTATTGTTTAATCTGGCATTGGCCTATTATAAAGCTAATGATTATGATAGGGCAAAAGCCTCATTGTTAAAAGTTATTGAACTTAATCCTGATAATCAGGATGCATTATCATTATTGGGTATAGTTTATACCAAGTTAAATTTGTTTGATGAAGCTAAAAGTGTGTATAACAAGCTTGTTGATTCTGATGTGCCAGATTCAGATAACTACAGGCAATTAGGGTATATTTATTATTCAATGCAAGAGTATGATGAAGCAATAAGTAACTATAAAAAAGCTATAGAATTTAATAAAAATGATGTAATGGCATATTTGTTACTGGCATTGGTATTTGATAAAACCAAGCAATATCAGGATGAAATAGATGTTTTATCAAAGGTTCTTGAACTTGATCCTGAGAATATTAATGCTGTTAAGGGTTTAGCATATACTTATCTAACAATCAATAGTATTAATAGTGCAGCTAATTATTTTGAAAAATTATTAAACATTGATCCTACTTTTAAAGATACATATTTTTTCCTTGAGAAACTTTATTTACAAGAAAATGAACTTGATAAAGCTATAAAAGTATTGTCAAAGTACGTTAGTTTTTATCCAGATGATGCTGAAGGTTTTTATTCTCTTGGAAATATGTATGCACGTAATGGTAATGTTGAGCAGGCGATACAAAATTTTCAGAAAGCAGTAAAAATGTCACCTGAAAACCCACTTTATCATTATAGTTTAGGAGTTTCATACATAGAAAAAGGTGAGAATCAACTTGCAGAAGAAGAAATAAAAATATTAAGTGATCTTAATTCTCAGCTCGCATCAGATTTAAGTAGCCTTTTAAAATAATATGAATAAATTAGTAAAGAATTTTTATAATTTAAATCCTTATCCTCCAGTAAAAAGGTTTGCAAAAGTTAGTTTATCTTCGAATATTTTTGAACAGAGTTGTAAAATAGTTAACAAGCCAGTTCCAGAAAGGCCGTCAATATTAATTGCAGGTTGTGGAACTGTTGCAGCAAAAGTAATTTCAGGTTTATATCCAGATGCAAAAATAATTTGTGCGATTGATTTAAGTGCCAAAACTATTGAAATAGCTAAAGCATTTTCAGGAAGGTCTAATAAAAATAATATCTACTGGGTAGAAGGAGATATATCAGATAAAAACATTGCTGATAAATTGCCTGCTGAAAAGTTTGACTGGATTCATTGTACTGGAGTATTACATCATCTTGAAGAGCCTGAAGCAGGTATTAGAAATTTATCCAGTTTATTAAATAATGAAGGTTTAATAAGATTTCAGGTGTATTCAAAAGGGGCAAGGGTGTGGATTGAATGGGCAAGAAAAGCTTTTTTGCAAAAAGAAGCTAAAAATTATCTGGATGTAAAAACAATTTTGTCTAATTTACCTTTAAATCATCCTTTCAGATATATTCTTGCTACTTATCCAGAGTCTTTTAATGAAGCTGGTCTTAAGGATGGTTTTTTACATCCTGTTGTTAATCCTTACTATGCCAGTGAGTGGGAAAATATTTTAAATAAGTACTCTTTAGGAATACGTCATATTGAAAATCTTCACTATTTAAACGATAAAGACTATTTTATTCCGGATAAAGCTATTATGTCTTTTGATAAACTTGATATTATTAGTAAGATAACAATATTAGAAAAATTGGGTGAGTGGAGAAGTGATTTTAAAGGAATAATAACAAAGAGCAAAAAAGAAGATAATGAAATATTAATGAATGATTTGAATAAAATAAATCAATGTTCAAATATTTCTGAAAACAAATCCTATTCAAGATATTATTTATGGCAACAGGCCAAATCCGGTATAAAAAGTCTGAATGTTGATTTTAGTCAGGAAGAAATTAAATACATTTTAGGGAATTTATTTATGAGAGAATGGCTACCTGAGATACAGGGTTTAGCTATGAGATTTAGATGGTCGGTCTGGAATGATAAATGTAGAAGATTAGCATCATCTAAAATCATTTTTGAAGAGAATATATCAGAATTAATTGAAGATTATTTAACAAATACAGAGGATAAAATAATTCCAGAGCCCCAAAATTGGCCCTGGATACAATTTAATGAGGGTGTTTTAAGTTGGAGCCTTTAATTATGTGGCTTCTTTTAACCTTTTTTCAATAACTGGTATCATATTAATATTAAGCAGGTCTTCACCAAGGACGTGAGGGTCACATTTTCTAAAATTTTTAATTTCTCCAAATATTTTTGCTGTTACCCTTTTAGCCAGTTCGTCTTTTTGTATTTCAAAATCGACTTCATTAAGATTTCTTGTTTCATCAAATATCTTAAATAATCTATTTTTTTCAATATTACGCTCTTTATTATTCATTACTTTCAAGTGATTTTCGTAAAATTCAATATATTTACTTACCCATATTTCTCTGGCTATGAAATATATCAGAACATTCATTTTTCTTATTTCTTTTAAACCATCTTTAACCTCATCATTATTTTCAGCCTGGCCAATTCTTGTTGGGTTTTTAAGGTCACCCGGCGGAATTAAACACGGGATATTCTCATATACTAGCATTATTTGATTGTCTGTAAGAAGTTTATCAAGGTTTTTTTCAAGTAGTTGTCGTTCTTTGTTAAAGTTTATGATATCTTCTTTCATTTTATCGTCAAGCTTTTTAACTTCAATTTCAATAGATTGAGAAATTTTTTTATTTTCCCGGAGTTGTTTTATATGTTGATTGAAAACGACTTTTTGTTTAATGAAATCATTTTTAAGGGTAGTTTCAAATATATCCTGTTTGGTTTTTAGGTTTTTTAAAATTGCCAGATAGTCACGCATTTGTTGGTTGTTTAAATGTAGGTTATTTATCAGGTTTAATGATTTAATGTCATTTCTCATATCAAGTAGATCCTGATCCATTGGCCTTATATAAGGTTCGCTGTATGTTGTTAAATTAAATGAAATGGTCATAAGGATTATTAATAAAATTGATAGGATTACTTTTTTCATTTTGATATCTCCAAAATTTCCACGTCATTAAAGAGACCTCTGTATAACTAATGTTTTATAAAATATCAGGGAACAGTGGTTAATGAGGGGAGGGCTCAAAAGGCCCGCGCAGCCGGCCGTTTGAGCCCGACACTATTTCTCTGCTATCTTAGTTAT
>JBFMGH010000548.1:0-4485 GCA_040752795.1 Cyanobacteriota bacterium | reverse complement strand
TTATCTCATTTTTTTATTTTTTTTTGTTGGTGGTTTTTTTTCCCGGGGCCCCCGCAAAAAACACCCTGTAATAATTTAAAACCATATATTGTTTACTTTCGTGGATTGGTATAGTTTAGAAAATTATTAGTATATTTTTGTGAAATTGTTATGAAAATAAAACTTTTGTGTATTATTTTTACGAGATGTATTACAAATAATGTAGATAATATATCAGTAATATGTAGGGTTAAGAGGATTTAGTATATATGTTAAAAAAATATAAAATAATAGGCAGGTTTTTTTCTGCTAATTTAGATTATTTTCATGATATATTTTCCAATATAGAATATGGGGTGATCGACAAATTAGTAAAGGATTGCTGAAAATGGAAAATTTTAGGGTTGAACTGGCTAAAAAATTAAAAAATTTAAGGCAATCACTAAATATTACTCAAGCTGAAGCTGCAAAAGCAATAAGTTTAAACCATCCAAAAGCTATAAGTCAGATAGAATCTGCAGATAGAAATATTACTGCTGAAGAACTTCTTAAACTGAGTCATTTATTTCAAAAAGATATTACATATTTCTATGGTGTAGAGAGTTCTAATGATCCTAATTTAAGTAAAATTATTGATACTTATCATTTGAGCCCTAGAGACCATAAAAATCTGTTAAGTAAACTTTTTCAAATTATGGCAAGAGGTGTTCAACTTAGTGATAGTCTGGATGTCTTAGATGAGTCAAAAGTTGTAGAAAAGGATGATAAAAGTTTATCTAAACTTATAGGCAAATTAAATCTTAATATCGAAGCCAAAACCTTGGAAATAACTTCAAATAAGATTGTTTTGGCTGGTGATATGCCTACAAGAAATTCATTCAAGAAAAGTAAGTTAAAAATTATCGATGTATCAAATCCTGCTGTTCCTAGATTACTTAATACTGATGCGTTTAGTTTTGATTCTTCTGTGGAAGATATCAAGATTCTTGCTAATCTAGTGTATGTTGCTGGTAAAAAGGGTTTAATTGTTATAGATGCGAGCAATGATCAGGAACTGAAAGAAATCACTTATTTGCCTGAACTTGCTAATGCAACAAGTCTGGAGCTGGTTTCTAACAGGGCATATGTTGCTACAACTGATGATGAGAGAAATAGCACTCTCCATATTATGGATACTACCATACCGACAAAACCAACAATATTAAGCAAAATTAACCTTCCTGGAACTATTGAAGATGTAGAAGTTGATAATCATCTTTGTATAGTAGCTGCCGGCAATGAGGGTGTTTTGCTGGTAGATTGTTCAGACTCAAAAAATCCTGTTTTGGTCTCAAGCTGTGCACAGATTCGAGTTGCTGTTGATATTGAAGTTGTCAAAATGTATGGCCATAAGATAGCTATTATAGCTTCAGGTTATGATGGCATTAAAATTATGGACTATATGAATAATAAAAACCCAAGAGTAATCGGAGAAATTAATATTGGTCTTTCTTTAGATATTGAAATTATTGCCAATTTGGCATTTGTTGCTGGCCGTGGCCTTTCGGTTATTGACTTCTCTGATCCTAAAAACCCTGTCTTAAAAGAGATAATATCTGATGTTTATGCCTCTTCAGACATTGAACTTGCAGGCGACATAGTATATGTAGCTGAAAGAGGTTTTGGCCTTAAAGTTGTTAAAACTAAACCATTTTAGGGTTATCTTATAATAATTTATGTGTTATAAAACTATAGTTTCTTGTAAATTACTGAAGAAATACTATGGACTCTCAAAACGAACAAGGTAACCAGAAATGGTATAATAAAATTCTTGATAAAGTTAAGAGCTACCAAAAACAAGTTGGTGAGCTCGAAACAAGTGTCTATGATGTTAGAAAAAAATATGAAGAAGTTGTTGCCAGAAACGTTTTTCTTGAAGCTCAAATAAAAGAAAGAACTAATGAATTAGATCGTGCTCAAAAGAGCTTACTTTCTTTACAGCATATCTGGGAGACAATGAGAAGTGCGGAGCCTCTTGGTAGCGTTTTATCTATAGTGTGTGATAGTCTTATAACAACCTTTGATTATGAATTTTGTTGTATTATGCAAATTCATAAAACTCCACAAAATACTTTTTTAAGGCCAAGGGCATTTACAGAGAATAATTATCTTTCCAGATTAGATGAATCTCTTGGGGAACCATTAAATTCATTTTCTATTCCGATAACCTGTGTAAAAAACCCACTTGTTCAGTCTCTTTTAGAGAAAAAAATCAGTACAACTAATACCTTTCAAAAACTACTTGATGGAGCAACGCCAGAAATTGATCCTCAAAGGATTATAGATTTAGATATCATTTTGGCAGATAGAGCAGTAGTAATGGTTCCTATTAGTGTTGAAGGTGAAAAATTTGGTGTTCTTTATGGCATTAGCTCAAGAAGTGAGATTTTAAAAGCAGAAGAAGATTATATTGAAGTTTTTGCCGGTCAGGTTGAGCTTGGGGTTACTATTACACGACTATTTGAGCAGGTCAGGGAGCAAGCAATAACCGATGGGTTAACTAAAATATCTAATAGAAGACATTTTGATCAGTGTCTAGCTCAAGAAGCTGAAAGATCTTTGCGTTTGAATCAGCCATTTACTCTTATAACTCTTGATATGGATCATCTTAAACTTATTAACGATACTCATGGTCATAGTGCAGGCGATGCTGCTATAGTTCACCTTGCAAATGTGTTAAGACAAAATGCCAGAGCAATTGATTTGCCAGCAAGGTTTGGCGGAGAGGAATTTGCAATATTACTTCCAGGTGTTGATATTAATGGAGGGAAAATAGCTGCTGAGAGGATTAGATCTGCTATTGAAGACACAGAGGTGGAAGGAGTTGGCACTGTAACAGCAAGTATTGGCGTTGCAACTTTCTTAAGACATACAGATAATATTGGTGAACTTTTGGAACTAGCTGATGAGGCTATGTATGAAGCCAAGCAGCTAGGTAGAAACAGAGTTGTTGAGGCAAAAGCTTCTCTGGTTGAAGTTGACTGGCAAGAGCTTGCACTGGATACTTTTATTAATGTGTTGACACAAAGGCATTCTCCAATTACGCCTGAGTTAGCAAGAGATCTTGTTAAACGATTGAAGACAGAAACTAAAAGTGAAGATAGTTTTATTAACCTGCTTTATAATATTGTTGATATTCTAATTGCAACAGCAGATACTTCCAGGCAGGAAGGCCAGGCAAAAGATATTGTTAAATATTCTGTTGCTCTGGCAGAAAAATGTGAGTTATCTCAGATAGATGTAGATAAGATAAGGCTTGCAGCCTTATTACATGATCTGGGTAAAATGACAATGCCTCAGGAGATTATTTCTAAGCCAGGGCCTCTGAATGATGAGGAATGGAATATGGTGCTTAAGCACCCTGTTATAGCTGCTCAGGAGATGCTATCTCCACTGCATTCTTTGGATCATATTTTACCATTAATTGAGCATCATCATGAGCGCTGGGATGGTTCAGGTTATCCTAGTAGGCTTGAAGGGGAAGATATTCCTTTAGGTTCCAGAATAATATCTATTGCAGATTCTTATTGTGCAATGATTTCTGATAAAACTTATAGAAAAGCTTTAACAAAACAGGAAGCTATAGCTAATCTTAAAAAAGGAGCAAATATGATATGGGACGGTCAACTTGTAGATAATTTTGTATCAATTTTACTTGATGATAATGATTGTATTTAATCTTCTTTTGAAATATTTACGATGTATAATTTATTACTATGAAAAAATCTAGTAAGTATGATATTGAATATAATGAGTTTTATTTATTGGGTGCATTCTTTTTTGCAGCATTGTTTTTGCTGTATTGTTTAAATGAAAATATGCTTTCCGGTGCTGCTAAAGTTGTTAATGATCAAATATCTATGCCTCAACAAACAATTAGAAAAATTAATCGTAACTTTGATAACAATCAAGACCCGAGACTTCCCCAGATGTCTATAATAAATGATAATGAAACAAGATTTGATTTGAATGACGATATCATTATGTATAATTCATCATTCTATTCTATAACTTTGCCCTATAATTTAACCTATTATACAGATAAATATGGAGCTGCTAAGTCATCAGAGCAATTGCTTGAAGCTCAAAAGCAGGTTTTTGAGCAGGCTGTTAAAAACGGATTATTAGATTCTTCTTCTGCAGTTGTTGCAGATAACTTAATAAATAATCTCAACGAACTAATAAAAAAAGAAAAACTAATTTATAGCTTTTTAAGAAACACAAACTGTAAAAATGTTGCGATAAAAAAGAATATTTACAATGTAATTGAAAAAATTGATCCAGAACATGGAAATATATTTGTTTTAATTGCCCGGAACGAACAAGAGCTTGAAAATATATTTAATAAAAAAGAACTTCAGGCCTCTTATGAAGCTATTATTATTATAAAAATTATAAATGAGCATATGTTTATACTTGCAGAAAAGGTAAGAAGCGATTATTACTTTACTATTTTAAATCATCAAT
>JBFMGH010000547.1:0-2656 GCA_040752795.1 Cyanobacteriota bacterium | reverse complement strand
ATTTATCGGAGTTTGTATAATAGCATTTATTAATACATTTGTAGTCGCATCTCTAGTCATCGGAGTATTTTTTACCATTGATTCTGCCAGCAGGTCTGATTTGTTTGCTGCTTTACCAATAAAAGAAAAAGGGTTTGTTGTTTCGACTGGATTATTAAACCATTATTTTGTATTTATAGAGAATCATTTTCTCATCTCTCTTATTATTGGTTTTGTATTAATTATTAGCTCTCTTGTTGTCTTTATGTTGTTTTTCAAAGGTTATATTTTTACAAATAAAAGCCTGTTAATAGCTGTATTTGTTGTTTTAACTTTGCCTACGTTATTCTTTACAATAAGAGAAACAGGATATTTTACATATTATTTTCAGCAATACTTGTTTGATTATAATAGGTATGAATTATTTAAAGCTTTATTCTTGGTATTCTGGTACCCGTCTATTGGAATATTATTATTGTCATATATTGTATTATCTGATTACAACACGATGGTAAAGTTTGTTATATCAGTGTTATTATCTGTTTTTCTGGCGCATTCATCTAATAGTTTTATGAATGAGACAATTAATATTGCCAAAATACGTGATTTTAATGCTGAGTTTAGTGATATTGATGGCTTAATTACTGGTAATGATATTGAAAATAAATATTTCAGTTTTATATTTTCTATGAATAATTCTGAATCGATTAGTTATAAAGCACAACTATCTGGAATACAGGCGTCAAAAGAAAACTGGAAAATTGTTAAAAATTACCTGTTAAAACATCCCGATACATTTTTAAAAGAGTATATTTATTTATTTGCATTATATTATTATTTACAAAATGAAAGTATAAAAGAATATAGAAACTTTTTGCTAACACAATATTTAAATGATAATTCATCTTTTAACTCTTTTAAACTTGTTTATTCTATTTATAATGAGTCAAATTTGAGCGATAAATATGAAAAATTAAGCCTGGCATACGAAAATAATGATAATTATATATCTAAAATATCTTATGGCTTTATGGCAGCAATTTTTACAAAAATGAAGTTAAGTGGTGAGGCAGAAAAATTCTGGAAAAAATATGATTTAGCTAAACCTGAAACATATCATAATGAAGTTCTTATGCCTATAATAGAAGTATTGCAAAAGGATAAAACTAACTCTGTAAATATTCGGGGCAGGTTAATGCTCTTGAAAAAACCTTTTGAAAATAAGACTATTATGTTTTTTGACAGGGATGAAGGTATATCATTGTCGAAGTATTTTGATAAATACAAAGCCAATATTAAAGAGAAGTTTGTTTCAAATGTTTATTCTACCTGTAATACGGATAATGGAGGTTATTTTAACTGTGAATTATGGACAATTAAACCAGTGGTTTTAATGTTAGATGGAAATTATGGAGTTCTTGGAGCCGATAAAGATTTAGAAATTCTTGCTAAAATTAAACCCGGAGAATATATTGATCTGGGAACAGTTATTTTAATTAAACAGTAATATAGTTAGACCTGTTAGAAGATTATAATGATAATATAAAAAACTAATTTAATAACTGGTATTTTAAGTTTAGGAAATCTAAATAGATTAATGCAAACTGGTTAAATAAAGGGATAAAACCCGGGAAATATACTTTAACCGCAGGGAATCCTATAGGTTGTGAAAAAAAACTGATTTATACCAATCTGCTAAAACAAACATTACATCTATGAAAGGAACAAATTTTAATTCTTATGCTATAAAATAAATAAAGGTAATAATAGAAATGATTTGTCCTGAATGTAAAAATAAAATAAAAGACAAAATAATTACCTGCCCGCATTGTGGCAGGAATATAAATGATGAAAATAATTCTAACAAAGCTAAAAACCTTTCTAGAAACAGGTTAATAATATTATTTTTTACAATATTATTTCCATTAATAATTTGTTTATCAGGAATCATTACTGTTGGTGGGATAATCGGGTATTTTTACTATAAAAGTGATAGTTACATAATCAGTAAATATGAAAATCAGGTGAAAGCTAAACCTGATTATGTAAAGGCACATTTAAAACTTGCAGAGGTCTATAAATCCCGTTATATGTATTATCAGGCCATAGAGCAATACAAAAGTGTTATAAAGTTGGACCCCGGTGATTATAAGGCCTATGAGGGGCTGGGAATATGCTATTTTTTGATAGATAAATATTCTGAAGCTATTGAAGTTCTTGAAAAATCAGTTAAGATAAATGATAAGGCCTTTGATTCACAATATTATCTTGGTAAGTCGTATGTAAGAATTGATGAGTATAAAAAGGCATTGAAGCAATATAATATAGCTGTAAAAATAAAGCCTGACGATGAAAAGCTTAATAATAGCATTGGGTATGCTTATGAACATATTAATGATCTTGCAGCGGCTATTGAATTTTATGAAAAAGCAATAAAATTAAATCGAGAATTCTCTCCTCCGTATTCTAACCTGGCCAGAGTTTATTCAACAAAGCAGATGTATGATAAAGCTCTTTATAATGCAAAAAAGGCAATCGCTCTGGAAGAATCTTGTTATAATCATTATATTCTTGGGTATGTTTATGAAAAAACGGATGATATTGATAATGCAATTTCATATTATAAAAAAGTTATTAAATGTGCTCCATCTCAAAATTATGGAACATATAATCGATT
>JBFMGH010000546.1:0-6909 GCA_040752795.1 Cyanobacteriota bacterium | reverse complement strand
GCTGGGTTTTTTGGCCTGCTACGCAGCCAAAAACACCCTATAATAATTTAAAGCCATATATCGGTTACTTCCGTGGATTTGTATAAAGAACTTTTCAGCACCCCGAACTAGTTCAGAATCTAATATACTGAAATAAATTCAGTATGGGATTGATTATAACAAGTTATAATAAGTCAAATAAGATTAAGATAAAATCACTAAAATAGTACTGAAATAATTGTTAAACACCGATAAAAATTAACCTCCTGATAATTTACTTTCAATAAAATAGTATTTTTCTGGTTTAATATTATGTGCTCTGGTAAAATTTACTCAGATATGAAAAATATTATTTTAAAAAAATTAATATATTTAATACCTTTAATATTATTTCTACTTGCCGGATGCATTGATCACCCGACACCACCTCTAGACCTTAATAATAATAGTGATATTTCTTCTTTGCTCGAAAACCCCCCATATCCGGGAGAATACAAAACTGTTGTTAAAGACGGGGTTGAATACCTCCAGGCCAGAGGCGATATAGGGAAATATGGCGGTACATTATATACTGCGACTATTGGCGAAGGCCCAAAAACTTTTAACCCCTGGGAAAGCAAGGACGCCACTTCTACAGATATGGGCAACCTCATGTTTGATAGCCTGCTGGGAACTGATCCATACACAGGTCAGGTTTTTCCTCAAATGGCAAAAGATTATTCCATTAGTGACGACAATACTGAATATACAATTACATTAAGAAAAGGGTTAAAATGGTCTGATGGCGCACCCATCACTGCTGACGATGTTGTTTTTACATGGAAAGACATTGTAGGTGCAGGTTTTGGCAACACAAGCATGAGAGACAACCTGCTTGTTGATGGTAACTTCCCTAAAATTAAAAAAATTGACAAATACACTGTTAAATTTAAAACTTCAAAACCTTTTGCACCATTTTTAAGATCAATGGGTAGTATTCCTATTGCTCCCAAACACATTTTTGATGATGTCGTAAAAAAAGGTAATCAATATTTTAGTTCTTTTTGGGGGGCTGATGCTAACCCTAAAAGTTTTGTTATTAGCGGAAAATTTAAACTTAAACAATATTCAACCGGCGAAAGACTTGAATTTGAAAGAAATCCTGATTATTACATGATTGACAAAGAAGGCAATAAACTTCCTTACCTTGATAAATACGTCACCTACATTGTAGGTGATCAAAATAATATGATATTAAAGTTTCAGGCTGGCCAGCTTGATATAATTGATATACCCGGTAATAACGTAGCCAAAATAAAAGAAGAAGAAATGAAATCCGGTTCAGACTTTAAAATCTATAACCTTGGCCCTACTACAAGCACCATGTTCCTTGTGCTTAACCTCAATAATAGAAAGAATAAAGAAACTGGCAAATATTATGTTGACCCGATTAAACAAAAATGGTTTCAGGATATAAACTTTAGAAGAGCTGTTGACTGGGCCATAGACAGAAAAAACATTATCACCAATGTTGTTCAGGGCGTAGGCGCCCCTTTATTCACTGCAGAAAGTTTGTCATCAATTTTTTTAAATGAAAAGCTTGCAAAAGGGCATTCCAGAGACCTTGATGTAGCTAAAAAATACCTAAAAAAAGGCGGTTATAAATTAATAAACGGTAAATTATTTGATAAAGATGGTAACAGAGTTAAGTTTACTCTTCTTACCAACGCTGGAAACATTGAAAGAGAAGCTATTGGCGTAATCATAAAAGAGGATCTGGAAGAACTTGGAATGAAAATTAACTTTAAACCAATAGCTTTTAATGCACTAGTTGGTAAACTTACTCTTTCTTCTGATTGGGATGCTGTAATTATTGCTTTAACTGGCTCTCCTCTGGAGCCTCATAGCGGCAGAAATGTCTGGAATAGTGATGGAACACTTCATATGTTTAACTATAGAAATAAAGAACAGGATGCTCCTGTTGGAAAAAATAATATAGCCCCTTATGAAAAAAGGCTTGATGAACTGTTTGAGCAAGGCGCAAGCACTCTGGATTTTGAATCAAGGAAAAAAATATATGATGAATATCAACAGGTTATTTATGATAACCTGCCTATGATTTATCTTTTTTCACCTCTAAGCATCAGAGCTGTTAGAAACAGACTTGGCAACATTAAACCAACTATTCTCGGCGGCACAACATATAACCTTGAAGAAATCTACATTAAGGATAAAAATAAATAAATGTCTATTCCAATATTTATAATTAAAAGGCTAATACACGCTATACCTATATTAATCCTGGTATCAATGTTAGGGTTTGCCATTATGAGATTAAGCCCTGTAGACCCCCTGGGTGAGCTCAGAATTACTCCTGGCATAGCGGAAGAAACTATTAAAGCAGAAGAAAAACGCCTTGGTTTAGATAAACCTCTAGTTGTACAATATTTCATATGGGCATCTGGATTCTTAAAAGGAGATTTAGGAATCTCTAAAACTAATCAGCCAGTAGCTTCAAGAATTATGGAAAGAGTTCCTAATACTCTTGTTCTGGTTATTACTTCAATACTCGTTTCATGGTGCATAGCCATACCACTGGGTGTTTTTGCGGCCCTTCGATGGAGGTCTAAAACTGACAGAATACTAACTATACTGGCCTCTATTGGCATGGCAATACCTTCATTCTTTTTCGCTTTATTATTATTAATATTCGCTGTTCGAACAGGCTGGTTTCCGGTAGGTGGTTTAACTAGTGTTGGCTTTGAAAAAATGAACCTTTTTCAACAATTTCTTGACCTAGCTCACCACCTTATTTTACCTGTAACTGTTATAGCAACTATATCTGTGGCTGGCATACAACGACAGATGAGGGCCAATCTTCTTGATGTTCTTGAAGCTGACTATGTCAAAATGGCAAGAGCTAAAGGCCTGCCTGAAAATAAAGTTATAAATAAACATGCTCTTAGAAATGCTATTAATCCACTTGTAACTCTTCTAGGCTTTGAATTTGCAGGCCTCCTCAGTGGTTCAGCCCTCGTTGAAATGGTCTTACAATATCCAGGCCTGGGAAGATTAATTCTTCAAGCAGTACTTGAACTTGATCTTAACCTTGTTATGGCTTCTTTAATGATAGGTACTATAATGCTTATTATCGGAAACCTTATCGCTGATATACTTCTTAAGTTTGTTGATCCTCGAATTACTTTAGGTTAAATATGACTGATAAATTTGATGCAAAAGAACTCATAAGCAAAGATTTACCACAACAGGCCAGGTGGTACTCTAGTCTATTCGACCTATTTACAAGAATAAAAAAAGATAGAGTCGCCTTTTTAGGACTTGTTATCCTTATAGCATTTTACTTCTTTTGCCTATGTGCTGACTTCTTTGCCCCATATAATAAAGAGTTTGGTATCAGAGACCTGACTTATGCTCCACCCTCAAAAGTTTATATCATTAATCAAAAAGGTAAATTAAGCTGGCCTTATGTCTACAATAATGTTCGAGTATTTAATAAAAATACTTTTAAACAAGAATATTACGAAGATAAATCTAATAAATACTTCTTGCATTTCTTTGTTGCTGGAGATAGTTACAAAATATTTGGCTTAATACCCTGCAAACTCAGGTTCTTTGGAGTGAAAAAAGGAGGCCATATATTTATACTCGGTACTGATATTAACGGCCGAGATAATTTCTCAAGGCTCCTTTACGGAGGGCAAGTATCTCTAACGATTGGGTTCATGGCTCTGTTTATTGCTTTTCCTATTGGGCTTTTATATGGTGGTTTATCAGGCTATTATGGAGGCATAATAGATACTGTTATGATGAGAATCGCCGAGACGCTGATGAGCATACCAAGCTTCTACCTGTTAATAACACTATCTATTATTCTTCCAGATGATGTTTCTTCCAGAGTAAGATTTTTGCTTATTACAATAATTCTAGCCTTCATTGGGTGGGCAGGTTTTTCCAGGGTTGTTAGAGGAATGGTTTTATCTATCAAGAACCTGGAGTTCATTGAAGCATCTGAAGCAATGGGGGCATCATCTTTAAGAACCATTGTCAGACATATACTACCTCAAACAGCTAGTTATGTAATAGTAGCCATAACACTTAGTGTTCCGGGCTACATTCTGGCAGAATCAGGTCTCAGCTTCTTAGGTCTCGGCATCCAGCAGCCTGATGCAAGCTGGGGCAATATGTTAAAAGAAGCACAGGATTATACTAACGTTATAGTCAGACCATGGCTTTTAACACCGGGGTTACTTATTTTTATTGCCGTTTTATCTTTTAACTTGATAGGTGATGCAGTTAGAGATATCCTTGACCCAAAAAGCAAAATGAGACACACTTAACGCTTAGTCTTTAATTATAGATTATAGAGGCAGCTTTTTTCTAATGTTAAATTTATGAGTTATACAGGTTAATTTATATCTGTTTGTTTTACTGGTATTGCAAACCAGAATGTAGTTCCTTCTTCTTGTCCAGTTTCCAGGCCTATTTCACCCTTATGCAACCCTACAAGCCTTTTTGTTAATGCCAAACCAATGCCCAGACCTGTTGAAGGCTTCAATGGATTATCTTCATATCTATAAAAATCTGTAAATATTCCGTCTATTTTGGCTTTATCAATACCTGAACCAGTATCTATTACTGATAATTTAATTATACTCTCTGATTGTTTTTCTGTTTTTATCGTTATTGTTTTATATTGAGGTGTAAATTTTATTGCATTGGATAATAAATGATACAAAATTTTCTTCAACTTGTTTTTATCTGCATTAATTGTTAAATCTTCAGATTGAGATAAAAATACTTTTGACACTGTTAAATACTTATCATTGATTTTCGTGTCATTAATTCTAATTACTTCTTCAATTACATCTTTAATTAAGAAATTAGATAATTCCAGCTCAACTTTTTCGGTATCAAGCCTGGTAACATCAAGAATATTATTAATAAGTCGCAACAGATGTTCTCCATTTTCAGCTATAAGTTTAACATACTCTAGTTGCGATTCATTTAAATCTCCAGATATTTGCTTTTCAAGAAGTTGTGAAAAACCTAAAATACCATTTAAAGGAGTCCGTAACTCATGACTTACCGATGATAAAAATCTTAATTTATGGTTATTAGCTTCTCTTAAAAATAAATTTGTTTCTTCAAGTTTCTCTAATGAATCCTGAAGTTTTTTTGTCTTATTTTGAATCTTATATTCAAGGTTAAGTCGTTCTTCTTTTAGCTTGTTTTCCAGCTCTTTTCGATATTCAATTTCTTCATTTAAACTTTTATTTATTTTATGAGCTTCAATTAAGTTTGATATTAAACCTGACATACAATACAAAGTAGCTTCAACTGCTTCTTTCTTAACAACAGGCAAAGAACTTATAAATTTTGTATATTCTTCATGGCTTATTCCATGTTTATTATACTCTATTCCATTACCATTTTTGTTTATTGAATCTAATATAAAATGCCCGGCACATACATAACCTACTTTATGGTTTCCTATTATTATAGGAAAAGATGCAAAATTAAGACCCAATGAGCATATATTAAAATTGATTTGATTATTACCATTTATATTAATAATTGATTCTCTATATTCACTAATACACTTATCAGGAATCTTAATACATTCTTTAAAATATTGCTTATATTTGCTTGTATTGATTGTGTGACAGATTAAATCAAGTGATGGATAAGAATATAAAACCAGAGAATAACAACTTAAACTTGAACATTTCTCCAGAAAAGTTTTTAATTGTTCAATATTAATATTGTTAAATAATTCTAATTCCATTTTTTTTGTCTGAGAGTAAATTTTTTTACTGAACAGTTTGTATAATATATAAGATTTAACCATTTTAAATCAAAATTAAATAAACACAACTACATTAAACACAAACTTAATTAATAACACATATTTGTTATTTCTATATTCTTTAATACCAAGGTTTTTCAGAGTTATTGATGATGATAATTAATAATAATAAAAGTTAAACAATAATAAGGCCTTTAGTTTACGCTATTAGCATTATTTTTAAAGCACCATCTTTATCCAGTGTCTTTATTTTCAATAATGTCTCTTTCCTGTAATATTTTTGATCTTCATTTAACAAACCTGTAAACTGAAATGGGTATAAGGTTATTTCGTTTATCAATTGAGAGGTAAAACATTTTGGCTACACATGCTTATTTAAGAGTTTCAACAGCTGAACAAGATCTTGAAAAAAATAAAGCAGAAATTTTAAAATTTGTTAATGATAGAAAATTAGGCAATGTCGAATTCTGGGAAGAAAAAATATCTGGAAGGGTTGATTTTAAAGAACGTTTAATAGCAGACATTCTTGATAAATTAGGAAGAAATGATAATATTATTGTAAATGAACTTTCAAGGTTGGGGCGATCGACTTTACAGATTTTACAAATTCTCGACATAGCCAGAACTAAAGGTATTAATGTTTATGCTATAAAAGGTGGCTGGCAACTTGATGATACTATTCAAAGTAAAATTGTCAGCACTATGTTTGCGATGCTTTCAGAAATTGAACGTGACTTGATTTCAGAAAGAACCAAAGAAGCTTTGAGAGCAAAAAAAGCTCAGGGTATTAAGTTAGGAAGACCTAAAGGGCCGGGTAAATCAAAACTGGATATTTATAAAGATGAAATTGTAGCTTTTTTAAAAACAGGCTATCCGAAAACTAAAATTGCTAAAAAATACGGTGTCAGCAGACAAAATGTCTATAACTGGATACAGAAAAATAATATTGATGTAAAAGAAGAGCTTTAAAGATAACTTTTGCAGACTTTAATAAGACATATGCATAACTGGATAAATTCTCAAAATAACTATACCAATCCACGGAAATAAACGATATATGCTTTAAATTTACTATAGGGTGTTTTTTGGTTGTGGGGCAAAAAAAAAAAAACACCCCAAAAAAA
>JBFMGH010000545.1:0-5952 GCA_040752795.1 Cyanobacteriota bacterium | reverse complement strand
AATTAAGTAAGTTATATAAAATTAATTTGCTGGTTTCTGGCACTCATTTAGAAAAAAACTGGAATACGAAAACTGAAATATTACAAATGATAAAGCCAGACAATTCAACTGGCAATATAAATGTTATCGAAATAAGTGCTGATGATAGAATAGAATCTTTTGAATATACAAGTTTATTGCCATCAATAAGCAAATCATTCTTAAACTATCGTAATAATACAACAGATCAAATTAAATTCTGTTTGTTTCTTGGTGACAGAATAGAAACCGCAGCATATGCCATAACAGCAATGTATCTTGAAAATATTTTAATACATATATGCGGTGGTGACATAGGTGACATAGCTCACTTTGACCATAATATTCGCCATGTCCTGACAAAAATATCACATCTACATCTTGTAACTAATCAGCAAAGTTTTAATGTGGTTAAACAACTTGGCGAAGAAGAATGGAGAATCTGTAATATAGGCATGCCAAGCCTTGATATTGCAAAATCTCAAATATCACTTACAAAAGATGAACTTAAACATAAATTAAACCTGACTTCAGATAATTTAATAATTGCTACATATCATCCTGACCACTATAGTAGTGATGAAGAAATTTTGTCACGTTTTAAAACAATGATAGAAGGACTGAACGATTTAGATTATCAAGTTATATTAACATACCCAAATAATGACCCGGGATATAAAGTTATTTTAGAAGAGATTGAACAAAATGTAACCAGAATAAAAAATATTAAAATAATTAAAAATCTTGGAATTAAACTTTACACTAACCTTTTAAATTCACTAAATGTAATTTTAATTGGTAATACAAGTAGTATTGTCCTTGAATCATCATTTTTCAAAGTGCCTTCTCTTTTATTAGGCCCCAGACAATCTGGTAGATTAAGAGGCAAAAATGTTTCAGAATTAATTGAATTTTCATCTTCAGATATTAAAACATTTGTTATTAACAATTTTAAGAACTATGAAAATTTAAAAGAGACCTTTTCTAAAAACGAATATATATATGGAGACGGTCAAAGTGTAGAAAAAACAATAATATATCTTGATACAGTTTTTAAAAATTATTCTATAAAGAAATTATTATCTAAAAAGTTTTCTTTTCCTCTTTAGAGCTTTCCAGCTTTAAAAATATTTCCAAATCTTTATAATTTTGTAAAGAACAACTATTATTATTAAAATTATTAAATGATTATATATAATATTTACTTGGTGATTAAAAATTTTTAGCATTGAAGGATTAAAAAAATGACTAAATCTATTAAGTTGGGGATCAGTTTATTTGCAAGCTTATTAATTATAGTTTTTTCGGCATCAATTGTATATGCTGAATCAATTATTAAAGATATATATTCAGACAGCAGTGGTAATAGCATAATTATTCAAGGAACCAGCCCTACCAAAGCAAGAATAAAAGCATTTAGTGGTTCATTTCCTAGAATTGTCATTGATATTGACAACGCTAAACTTGATTCTTCATTAAAAAATAATTCAGATATTTTAAATAGAATAACTTCACAGTTTCCCTCCATTCAAAAAGTTATGCTTAGCGAATATGGAACCGGTATTACAACAGTAAGAGTTGTTTTTAACGTCAGCGAAAATGATTTAAATAGTTTTAATGTAACTTCTGAAGAAAATAATAAAACAAAGATAAGCCTTCCAAGGCATACAGGAAGCTCTCAAACGTATACTAGCTCTTCTTATAAGCCTGTACAATCTTCATCAAATTCTTCTCACTCATCATATGGATCATCTGATCCTCAAATAAGTCAACTAAAAGATGAAATCTCAAAAAGAGATAGAAAAATTCAAACTCTCGAAGCTGATATAAAATTTTTAAGACAACAGGCCCCCCCAAGCATTGAGCAATCTGCTATGACAGGAGATGTTACCAAATTAAAAAATGAAAATATTGCACTTAAGCAAGAGCTGGTAACTGTAAAATCAAGATTAGCCCTTGCTGCTGAAAGGCTAACATCAGCAGGCAGCACTTCTGAAGAAGTTGAAACAGCTAGAACTGAAATGCAAAATCTTAAAAATCAGCTTAATCAAGCTATACAAAAAATCAGAAGCCTGTCATTAAAAGAAACAGAAGCTGATAAATTAAAACAAGAATTGTTACTTGCTAATCAAAAGCTTCAGTCATTAAGTAATAACCAGACAGCTGTAAATACTTTACAGGATGAACTCACTAAAACTAAAAAAGAATTAGCATTAGCCAACCAAAAAATTCAAACATCAAATTCTAATGTTTCTGATATTAATACCTTAAAAAATGAACTTACTAAAGCAAAAACAGAACTTCAAGAATCAAACAATCTTCTAAAACTAGCTGAAGAAAAGATCTCTAGCTTATCATCTAAATCATTAGAGTCTAACAATCTTAAATCTGAATTAGAAGAAGCTAAAACATCGGCATCAGAGAATGAAGCACAATTAAACAAAGCTCTTTCAGTAATTGAAGCCTTAAAAGGGAAATTATCGGAACTAAAAGTTGAAAACGATAGAAACAAAAGAAGTGCCGATGAATTAGAGCTTGCTAAAGAAAAAATTGCTGAATTAAGGGCCGAAATAGCAAAAGGAGTTCCAGATAAAAACAAATATGACAAAATAGTTGAACAATTAGAACTCAGCCAAAAACAGTTACGAACAGTAAATTCAAAATTAAGTGAAGCAAATGCTGAAATATCAAAACTACAAAATAAATTA
The DNA here is from genome assembly GCA_040752795.1 of Cyanobacteriota bacterium. GTDB lineage: Bacteria > Cyanobacteriota > Vampirovibrionia > JBFMGH01 > JBFMGH01 > JBFMGH01. The sequence goes on along the minus strand of JBFMGH010000545.1, from coordinate 3,226 downwards.
GATTCCACTCAAGAACAGGGAACTCTTCTTTCACAAGCAGAAACAAAAATTGATGAACTTTCTAACAAACTTTCTGGTGCTGATGAAAGAATTATTTCTTTAGAAAAAGAACTCCAAGCAAAATCTTCAAACACTAAAGAAGAAAGCCTAACTAACGAACTTAATGAGTTTAAAAGTAAATATAAAGAGAACCAGAAGCTTCTCAGCGAAGCCAAAAAGAATTTAGAGGCTGCAACAACTAAAATAAATGAATTGGCATCTCTAAAAGATCAACTTCAAAATACAAATGCACAACTTGAAGGTCTAAAAATTGAAAATAAAAAACTTTCTGATGATTTAGAATTAATAGGAGATGCAAAAACAGCTGCCACAACAATAAAACAACTTCAAACAGAACTTGCTGAAGCAAGAAATCTAATTAGCCGAAACAAAAAAAACCAGACAGAATATGTTGAAATGAAGCAACAGTTAGAAGAAACCACTAAAAACCTTAGAGACAATAAAAACACAATTGAAATCCTTACTAAAAAGAACACTCTCTTAGAACAAAAATCTAATGTCTTAGCTAAAACAATAGAAGTGTCAAATGTTAATGATCAAATAAAAATATTTAAAAATGAAATTAATTCTCTAAATTATAAACTTGAAGATCTTCAAACCAGAACAGAACAAGAGAAAAATCAACTTCAAGACCAACTTAGTGTAGCCAGTTCCGTTATTCTTAGCCAGAGTGATGAGCTTGCAAGAGCACATGAATTGATAAAAGAATTAAAAACTGGAGTTGTTACAATTAGCCCTAAAACAATAATTGCAAAAGAGCCTCCTGATAACGAAAAGGCCGTATCAATATACAAAAAAGCTCTTAAAGTTTATCAAACTGGCGATTATCAAGAAGCAATTAAATTCTTAGATAAAGTAATTCAAGAAGATCCTAATTTTGTAAGGCCATATGTTTTACTGGGTTCAATATATACAGAATCTGGAGAAATGGATAAAGCTATAGAAAATCTTAATACGGCACTACTTTTAGACCCTGATAATAGCGCAGCTCACCATTATCTTGGCAATGTATACTTTGCCCTTGGCAATTTTGATAAGGCTGTAGACGAAATCAGGCTAGCAATAGGAGTAAATGCGTTATCTAATTATGGTGCAGCTTTAAAAAATCAGGGCAATATTGATGCAGCAATAACGACTTATCAGGCAGCTATTCAACTATCACCATCAGATCCAGAACTATTATATAATCTCGGTTCAGCATATAAAGCAAAAAATGATTTTAAAAATGCTATAAATGCTTATCAAATGGCATTAAAAATAAATCCTGACTTTTCTAATGCTCATTATAATATTGCTTTAACATATGCTCAAATAGGCGATAATAGTGATGCTGTTAAACATTTTAAAGAATATTTAAGGTTGAATCCAAAATCAAAAGATGCTGAAAGAATTAAAAATATTATTATCAGACTCGAAAGCTAGTAAAAAGTTTCTATTTAGCTTACTAATCATTTCTGGTGGTTTATTATCACAAGCACCATTATTATCAGCAACTCTATATTCATTAGATATAATTGATTCCAGCATACAAATAAGCGCTGATAATCTAAAAAAGATTAACATTATTGGTAATAACTCGGGAAATGTCATTATATCAATTCCTGAACTAACATTAAATAACGTTTATGAACTTAATAGTGAACAAAATCTTAATAAACTAAAGCAAAGTATTCCTCAAATCAAGTCGTTTAAAGTTGTTCAATATTCTCTAGAACCTGCTGAGGCAAGAATAATAATTAACTCTTATAAAAATATTTCTCCAGAAATTATTCAAAATGAAAAAGAAAATTTTGTGACAATTAAGCTAAATATAGATAAAAGCAGCAATTTTCATACCAACAACTATGAAAAACCCTTTTTGAAAGAGTCTATAAAAGATACAATGCTTGGCAAAATAGACTGTGGCAATGTTTCTCATGATTTGTTAAAAGCTATTGAATTAAAATCAGCAGGTAACATTATTGAATCTGAAAAAATATTTAATAATATTCTTGAAGAAAACCCTGAAAATCTCTGGTCTATTTATTATTTATCTTTAATTCAAATTGAAAAATCCAATTTGGAAGAAGCTAAAGAACTGATTAACAAAAATATTTCAATTAATCCAAACTTTTTTGCTTCTTATTATGCTTTGGGTATAATTAATGATATAGAAGGTAATAATGAAAAAGCTATTGAATCTTACAAACAAGCAATTTTGCTTAATCCTGATTCTCAAAATTCTCATTATCGTTTAGGGCTTGATTATCTTAAACAGAATGAATATGAGCAGGCTGAAAAGGAGTTCCAAATAACTCTTGCAATATATCCAGAACACAATGGAGCCCTGCAAAATATTGGATTGATAAATTTAAAAAAATCGAATTTTGAAAAAGCAAACAAATATTTTAAACTCTCTTTAAGAACAGATTCATTAAATAACCTTGGCAACTTATTACTTCAATCCAGTGAACTTGAAAAAGCCATAGAGATATTTTCTTTAGCCCTTAAATTAGAACCCGATAATGATATTTTAAATTACAACATTGCAAAAGCCTTTCAGGCAAATGATCAAACTGAAAAAGCTATTGAGTATTATAATAAATCCATAAAATTAAACCCAAATCTTTTTAATGCTCACTATAATATTGCAATTATACAGGCTCAAAAAGGTGAAAATAAACAGGCAATTGATTCTTTTTATTCATATTTAAAACTCAACCCCGGCGCAGATGATGAAGACCAGATTACCTCATTAATTTCAAAACTTGAAGAGATAGTTAAACATGAAGCACCATAACAATAATAAGTATAAATTTTTATTTTTTTTATTAGTCTTTTCAATATCTTTTAATGGGGCAATGGCCCAGGAAGGTAATTTACTTGATCCTCTTGAGTTGTATAAACCAGATACATCTAAATTTTCAAAAATTAAAAAAAATATTAAAAGAGCAGTAATAACTTCTGTTAGTACTGACAGTACTACAAAGTCTATAATAATCCAAGGAATGCCTGAATTTACATACTCAACATTACCTGATAACAAAAACATTATAATAGAAATACCAAATTCATACCTTCATCCAACAATTGCAGGCAGTTATTATAATTGGAATGCAAAGATCAGAAACAGTCTTCCTGGTGTATATCAAGCTTCTGTTACCCCATCAAAAAATAAAAAAAATGT
>JBFMGH010000544.1:0-20123 GCA_040752795.1 Cyanobacteriota bacterium | reverse complement strand
TAGTTATAAGTATTGCTGTTGCATCTGTATCATGCTCTGCCTGTGAGAGTATGTCTGCTGCAATAAAACTTTCTATTGCTGTCTCATCAGATATTATCATTATTTCACTCGGGCCTGCTAAAAAATCTATTCCACATTTGCCATAGATCTCTTTTTTGGCCTGTGTCACAAATTTATTTCCAGGACCTACGATTTTATCTACCTGTGGTACAGTTTCTGTTCCATAAGCCATTGCTGCTATAGCCTGAGCTCCTCCAATGTTAAAAATTCTATCAACACCAGATAAATATGCTGCGGCAACTGTTTCATTTTTTATTTTTGGTGAACACATTATAACTTCTTTTACTCCAGCTACTTTTGCTGGCAATACTGTCATTATAGCTGATGACGGTAATGGATATCTTCCACCAGGTACATAGGCCCCTATTCTTTCTAGAGGTATAATTTTATGTCCAAGCCTGGAACCACTACAATTATATTCAAATGGTTTTAAGCTTTCCATTTGCTTTTCAGCAAAATATCTTACATTCTTAATAGATTTTTTTAAATAATATATACTATCTTTAGAAACTTCAGAGACTCTTTTTTCTATTTCTTCTTTTGATATTTCAATATTGTCAATATGCTCTCCAAATTTTGCACTTATATCTTTTAATGCCTGATCACCATTTTTTTTAACTTCTGATATGTATTGTTTTACTGACTCAACTTCCTCATATTCTTTGTAATCAAAAAAGCTTTCATCAAGATCAGTATAGTTAATTATTCTCATTTATGCCTTACCTCAAGCTGATTAAAAATATCATCGACCCCTACATTGTTTTTAACCATTATAACGCTAACATGATACAGTAAATCTGCTATTTCCCAGGCTAATTCTTCTCTGTTTTCTGCTGTTATAACTTCAAAAGCCTCTTCATTAATCTTTCTTTTTATTAAATGATCATCTATTAACAATTTTGCAGTGTATGAACCTTCAGGCATTTTTTCTGCCCTGTCATGTAATATATTATACAATACCTGCCAGTCAAAGCTTTTATCTGATTCAAAGCACGAATAGTCTCCTGTATGACAGGCCATGCCTTCTTGATCAACTATAAATAATAATGTGTCTCTATCACAGTCATACCTTACTTTTATTATGTTTTGATAATGGCCTGATGTTTCACCTTTAACCCATATATTCTGTCTGGATCTTGAATAATAGGTTGCTTTTCTTGTTTCAAAAGTATTTTTAAGTGATTGTTTATTTGAATATGCCAGCATCAGCACCTGTTTTGTGTTTTTATCTTGAACTATAGTTGGTACAAGATTATTCATTTTTTCAAAGTCTACAACTTCTATGAAGGCTTCAGAAAGTTTTACTGCTTCTGTATAAATGCACATACCAAGTTGACAATCTGCACCTAAATCTGCAAGCGTTTTTATCTCTTCTATGCTCTTGATTCCGCCTGCTGCAACAATTTTATTTTTTGTTAAATTACAGGCTTCTTTAAAAGCATTAAGATCTGTACCCTGCATCATACCTTCTTTATCAACTATTGTATACAAAAATCCATAGCAATACTCTTCTAATTCTTTTATCATCTCTTCAGGTGTATTATCTGTTTCTTTTTGCCAGCCTTCAGTAGTTATTTTACCCTTTTTTGTATCAATTGCTACTATAATTTTTGATGAGGGCAAATCACTCAGAAAGTCCTTATTTGCTGCTGTGCCTATAATTATTTTTGATGCTCCGGCTTTTAAATATTCTTTTGCTTTCTCTTTTGTCCTTATTCCACCACCAACACGACAACTATATTTGCTGCAGAGTTTTTTTATTATTTCAGAATTATCACCCTTGCTCATTGCAGCATCTAAATCTATTACGGCTATATCACCATACATACTAAATTCTTCAGCTAATTCAAATATATTTTCTTTTTCAAGAACCTTTTGCTTACCCTGTTGAAGTTGAACAGCTTTGCCGCCCATTATATCAATACTTGGAATAATCATAATCTTACTTCTATACTCCTATTATTAAGATAATGCTTCAGATCTACGATTTTTAATGTATCAAAATGAAATACTGATGCGGCTAATGCTGCATCTGCATGTCCATTTGCAAATACATCATAAAATGTTCCAGGGTCACTGCTTGCACCACCAGACGCTATTACAGGTAAATTAGTATTGTCTGAAACAAGTTTTGTTATATCTATGTCATAACCGGACTGTGTTCCATCTGCATCCATTGATGTTAAAAGGATCTCTCCGGCTCCAAGTAGCTCTATTTCCTTAACCCAGTCAAGTACCTTTTTATCTGTTCTCTTTGTGCCTGCATTTATATATACATAAAAATCATTATCTTCTCTCTTTGAGTCTATAGCAATAGTAATACACTGTGATCCAAATGCCTGTGACGCTTTTTGAATTAGTTCCGGATTATTAACCGCTGCTGTATTTAAAGATACTTTATCTGCACCACTGCATAAAAGCACTCTGATATCTTCAATTGATCTTATGCCTCCGCCTACAGCAAAAGGTATGAATACCTGCTTTGCTACTGATTCAACAACATTAATCATTGTTTGTCTGGCTTCATTAGTAGCTGTTATATCTAGAAAAACAAGTTCATCTGCGCCTTCAGCATCATAGCGTTTTGCCAACTCAACAGGGTCACCGGCATATCTTAAATTGACAAAGTTAATACCCTTTACTGTCTGACCGTCTTTAACATCAAGACAGGGGATAATTCTTTTAGTTAACATGTTCAAGCCACCTTTTAATAACTTTTAAACCGGCTTTGCCGCTTTTTTCAGGGTGAAACTGCATTGCTAAAAGGTTCTTTTTCTCCACTGCGCTTACAAATGTATCATAATAGTCTGTTGTTGCTGCTATTATTTCTTTATTGTCAGTTTTAACACAGTATGAATTGACGAAATAAAAGTAGTCTTCAGTTAATATTTTATTACCAGGCGTTATACTAATTCTGTTCCAGCCAATTTGAGGCACTTTGCCTTTCGTAAATTTAACAACCTTACCAGGAAATATACATAGCCCTTTTTCACCAGGTGCTTCTTCGCTTGATTCAAACAATATTTGCATGCCAAGACAAATTCCCAGAAAAGGTTTATCTGATTGTATATAATCTTTTAATGGTTCAATTAAATTACTGGCACTAAAATGATTCATCAATTGCCCAAAATGCCCAACACCTGGTAATAACAATATTTTAGAATTATTGATTTCACTGGTACTGGTTATTATTTTATATTTGTAATTTAAATATTCTAGAACGTTTATAATACTTTTAAGATTCCCTGCACCGTAATCAAGAATTGATAAGGACACTAAAGTGCTCCTTTCGAGGAAGGTATCAGGTTCTGATATTTATTTGTTAAGCTACAGGCCATTGATAATGACTGTGCAAATGATTTAAATATGGCTTCTGCAATGTGATGGTCATTGGTTCCATTTAACTGTTTTATATGAATGGTGCAACATGCATTGGTTGCAAAACTTTCAAAAAAGTGTTGAATCATTTCTACAGGCAGGTCATTAATAGACTGATATTTAAAATTAATATCAAAAGAGCAATGTGGTCTGCCACTAATATCTACTGAGCTTAAAACAAGTGCTTCATCCATTGGCACACTGGCCCAACCATATCTATTTATGCCTTTTTTATCACCAAGTGCTGTTTTAAAGCACATACCCATATTGATTGCGATATCTTCTATTATGTGATGTGGGTCATTATCATTGCTATGTGCTTCTACAATTATTTTAAAGCACCCATGAAAAGCAAAAAGGTCAAGCATATGATTGAAAAATTTTATAGGAGTTATAATTTCTGGTGTTTCATATTGGTCCAGGCCAAAATCTACAAGCACTTCTGATTCTGCAGTGTTTCTTTTTAAAATAAATTCTCTCATTTTTATACCTTAACCTTCTCTATTTCTCCAAAAACGCACTCTATTGCTTTTTCAAGATTATCGTAAACCTCTATTGCCCCTAATGATAACAGTAAATCTTTTAACTTTTCAGACTTATCCTGTGGAGGCAATATGCCGGCTGAATCTATACCTGCTTTTTCTGCTGCCCTTATGTCATCTGGCATATCACCAAAATAGATTATATTTTTCGATTTAAGTTTATCACAAATTACATTGATTCCATAACTATCAGGCTTTCCTTTTCCTTCTGGTACATCATTAGAGCTTACTATAATATCAAAGCAATCTATTATTCCTTCTTTTTTCAAAATATACTCGGCTTCTTCTCTCGGCCTGCCTGTAAAGACAGCCATTTTATATTGCCTGTTTAGTAATTTGATAATTTCTGGATTCAGTAAAAGTTTTTCCTCGGCTATTAAACCTTTTCCATCTTTCCAGTAAAACTCCTGAAACTTTTCTGTTACCTCTTCAAGTGACAGGTTAATACCTATTATGCTTAGCAAATGCCTGGTTAGTATCCAGTCATCTATAAAACCTTCCTGATTTTTATATTCCTGTATTTCTTCCTGTGTTATTGTTTTACCGCTGAAAAATTCATAGGTTAACTGTATTGCTTTTCTATAACTTAAACTTTCATTTACAAAAACACCATCAATATCAAATATTATTGCGTCATAATCTTTAAAATGATTTAAAACTGTTTTCATTTGATCTACCGTTCCGAGCGTAACTCTTAAATAGCCTTTTAACAATGGGTTATGCGGATATCTTCTTATTTTAATCCTGTTCTTAAGTAACTTTGCATAATACCATTCATATTTTGACCCTACATAAAAGCATACAAAATTAGCCTGACTTTCATATACTTCATCAGCTATTTCTTTTATAGCTTCTGTAAAATATTCTTTGCTTTCTCTTACGTGTTTAACATAGTTATCAACAAATTCAGGGTCTTCCATTGATGCTAATCCGGCCTCTACTGCTATATTATTTACTGAAAAAGGATCCATTGACTTTCCTATATGGGCTATATTTTCTTGACATGAGAGTAAATAACCTATTCTTATTCCGGCAAGACCATAATCTTTTGAGAACGTATGCATTATTGTCAAATTATTATATTTATTTATAAGGTAATATAGTGATTTATTTTCTCTATCAACAAATCTCCAGTAGGCTTCATCTAATAATACCATTGAATTAGGCGCTGCTTCTATTATTCTAATTATATCACCTTCACAGACAATGTCACCTGTCGGGTTTGCTGGTGAAGATATTACTATTAGTTTGGTTTTTTCTGTTATTGCTTCTATAACTTTTTCAGCTGGATACACCCATTTTTTCTCGTATGGAACCTGTACTATTCTTGCTCTTACTCTTTGAGCATCAAGTTTATACATAACATATGAAGGTACTGCATAAATTACCTCATCACCTTCATTAACATAGGTAAGATATACTGCATTTATTCCTGCATCACCACCGTTGGTAATTAGAACTTTCTCTGTTGATAGATTGAAAAAACTTGCTATCTTTTCTTCTATTTCTCCATATGCAGGATACTTTGAGTACACATCGACCGGTAAACTTTTTAATGTCTTGATAACATGTGGTGAGCATCCCAGAGTATTTTCATTCATATCAAGTTTTAGTATTAAATCTTGTTTATACCTGGCTATAGTATATGTTCCAATATCTTTATATTCTTCTCTGGGCTGTACCATTGCTATCTCCTGCTTTAGTGCATGATAAACATTTCTGTATAAGTTTTAATAATTATGCTATTTAAAAGCTGAGTTATCAATTTTCTTATAACTATTTGTTAAGCAATGCATACTTACAAAAGAAAACTAATAGATTTTCTTTTTGTGTTCTTCGTGGTTTTCTGTTTCTGCCCCGATTATGCCTACCCATTGTAAGAATATTGCATTAGAATCACGTAACTGGTTTCTTTGTGTATGCTTATATTGAAGTTTCCAGGTTGACATATCGCTTTGAGCAAATTTAATATATGGTGATACAGCCCACTCATGGTCAAATGTATCTAATACATCACTATAATCTACCCGTAAACCGGATGACCATTTATCTGCAAATTGATACTCTAGATATGAATACATACCAAAATTATTGTGATAAGAACCATTGGCCTGCTCTCTTTGAGCCATAATTGCTTCTGTTTGCCAGGTTAATGCCCTGTTAAACTTATTATGAGGTCTCCAGTAGTATGTTAGATCTATGCCTTGTACAAATGAAAAATGATCTCCTCTACTATTATTGACTCCCATTGCACCACTGACTCCTATTTCAACCTCAGTATTTTTAGTTGCATGAAGTATAGAACTTAAACGTGTGACTCCGGAGGGTTCTAATGCTGTCATATTAAACATATTATCATTTTCACCATTTAAAACATTAACTTCAAGCCTTGTGTAGAAAGGTAATGGTAATTCATATTTCACACCTATACCCTCATCTGTGTACCCATGATCTCCAAAAAAGTTTGTTATTACGTCAGGATAATCTACCTGTGGCAAATCATGAAGATGTACTCTGTTTATTTTACCGAAATCTGTTCTGAATCGGCCAAATTTTGCCGATAGACCTTTAGCATTTGGTATGCGATCAAGTTCTAAATAGCCTTCTTCTAACGAAGCTTCGTCTCTATTAACTGCAAAATTAAAAAATGCCCTGGAATATTCATCTATATTTGCTTCCATAGTTAGTTCTGCTTCTTGAAGCCTCATCCTGTTTCTTTGGTCATGCGGGTTATCTTCTGGATTATCTATTATGGAACCTGTAAAAACTCCTGCTAGCATTATGTTAGGATTTTTACCATGATTATGCTTTGTCAGGCTTTCTACTGTTGAATCAATATGAACCTCTTCTTTTTGGGGTTCTTCTTTAGTTATAATACCGTAAAGCTTGTTAACCTGAAGTTGCATAGTTTCATATTTCTCTTGTAGCTCTGTTAAAAGCTTTATTGTAGTATCAAGCTTTTCTTTAAGTTCTTTATTTTCCTCCTCTAGATTACTGGCTAAAGCTGAACTGCTTACTAATAAAAACATAACAAAACAAATTAATGTGTTTTTTAATAATAGTTTGTATTTCATTTATTTATTTCCTTATATACTATTTTTTTATTGCTCCAATAATGAAAATGATTTTCATTCTCATAACTAATAATTGTATAAATAATGAAAATGATTTTCAATTTAATTGAGAATTATTTTTAATAAGTTTTTACAATTTCTCTAATTAACCATCTTTATTAAATTTTCAAGATTTGTTTACACAATTTTACTTAGTTAACATAGATTTAATATCTCATTAATCAGTGGTTAACATTCAGGAGTTAATATATAAAATAGCAAAAAGAACTTTCTTTATAATTTCTCGTAAGAAAAACTATTTAACTGTATTTGAAAGGACAGTAAAAAAAAATAATAAGGTTTTAATCATAGCTGTTTATCTGGCTAACAATATTGTGCTGTTTTGAAGTGTTGCATGGCTTTTTAAATAACTTATAAACTGATCAATAATTTATTTTCTTATTGTTTTAAATGCATTACAGGTCTTAAGGAGTCAAATTTATGGATGAAACCATTATTAATGGCATTAATACGGTCTGGGTGTTATTGGGTGCGTTTTTAGTAATTTTTATGCAGGCTGGCTTTGGTATGCTGGAAGCTGGCTTTATAAGAGCTAAGAATAGTTCTAATCTCATTATGAAAAACTTTATAGATTTTTGTTTTGCAAGTATGGTTTTTTTCCTGGTCGGGTATGCATTTATGTTTGGCAATGGAAACAGTATTATTGGATTTAGTGGGTTCTTGCTTCTTGATGCACCTAATCAAAGTGGAATACCATTATATGCTTTTGTTTTATTTCAGGCTGCTTTTGCTGGGGCTGCTGCAACTATTGTTGCTGGGGCTGTTGCTGAAAGAATGAAGTTTAAAGTTTACCTGATTTATTCAGTTATCCTCAGTGCTTTTATATACCCGGTTGTTGGCCACTGGATCTGGGGTGGTGGTTGGTTGTCTCAAATTGGGTTTACAGACTTTGCTGGCTCTACTGTCGTTCACACTGTCGGAGGCTCCAGTGCTTTAATTGCTGCTTACTTATTAGGCCCCAGAATTGGCAAGTTCAATAAAGATGGCTCACCTAATATCCTCGCGGGCCACAATATACCTATGGCAGCTCTGGGTACTTTTATTTTATGGTTTGGATGGTTTGGCTTTAATGCAGGTAGTACTCTGGCTGTTGGTGATGGAGAATTAATATCTTTAATTGCACTTAATACCTGCCTGGCTGCAGCTATTGGAGGTATTACATCTATGCTTGCTGTCTGGGGAAGATGGGGTAAACCTGATCTTTCTATGACCATGAACGGTATTCTGGGTGGTCTTGTTGCTATTACTGCTCCATGTGCTTTTGTGTCTCCAGGAGCTGCTATTATTATTGGTGCACTGGCTGGTATTTTTGTTGTTTATGGTGTGGTCTGGGTTGAAAAATTCTGTGTCGATGACCCTGTTGGTGCTGTTGCTGTTCATGGCGTTAACGGTATCTGGGGCACTTTAGCTGTGGGCATATTTGGCCAGAAAGCTTTGGGCCTCGCTCAAGAAGGCTTGATTTTTGGCGGTGGCTTTACACAGTTAGGTATTCAGCTTTTTGGAGTTCTTGCTGTCGTATCTTTTTGTATTATTTCTATGGGTATAGTGTTTAAAATCATTAAATCTACTGTTGGGCTCAGAGTTGATAAAATGGAAGAACTTAAAGGCCTTGATATAGGTGAACATGGCATTGATTCTTACAGTGATTTTCAATTATTCCTGACAAAATAGTGGAGGTGTTTTATGAAGTTAATTATTGCTTATATTCAGCCTGAAAAACTAACTGACGTCAAACAGGAACTATATGCACAGGAAGTTTATAAACTGTCTGTTACCAATGCACTTGGTTGTGGACAGCAAAAAGGTTTTCATAAATTCTATAGAGGTGTTGAAGAAGAAGTTACACTTTTGAAAAAGGTACGTATAGAAATTGCTGTTAATGATAACTTTGTTGATAGAACTATTAATGCTATCGTTAAAGGTGCTCAAACTGGTACTATTGGTGATGGTAAGATTTTTGTCTTGCCTCTTGAAAAGTGTATCAGAATCAGGACCGGTGAAAACGGTAACGATGCCATTGGTTAATCTTTATTTATCCCTTTATTTTTTAAACTAGTTATTTAACATCAATAAATAATTAAATCAAACGATGTGTAATTAGTTAAATTAAATAACAATTGTATGTATTAATAGCTATTATTTTATTTACAGGTATTTTTCTTATGAAAAAAAAGATTCTATTAACTCTACTGACCATTTTATTTTTTAATGCTTGGCTCAATAATAATGTCGCTTATTCAAGAGTTACAAGCATAGAAGAAATTCAGGATATTAGAAGTAATAACTGGGCTTATGAATCTGTTAAAAGATTGGTAGATAAATATGGTATTCAGGGCTATCCTGATAAAACATTCAAAGGTAATACATATTCAAGTCGGTTTGAAATGGCTGCTGCCCTCGATCAGGTGGCACTTGAAATTGGTACTCAGATGGCACAACTAGGTATGGATAAGGCTGATCGCAAAGACCTGGAATTAGTTATAAGATTGCAAAAAGAATTTGAAACAGAACTAGCTGCTTTTAAACTCCGGGCTGAAGCTATTGAACGCAAAAACCTTGAGCAGGATACTAAAATTGCTGATCATCAGGTCAGAATAGAAAAAATTGAAAAGGTTCGAAATTCAAGAGATATGATTAGCCTTATTCAGGCTGATCAGGGGCATGGTGAATCTAACGGTATCAACTATGTAGTTAGGGTCAGAAATGATACTGAAGTTACTTTCCATGAAAATAAACCTCAAAGTGCCTGGGGTGAAGGTAAAGCATTTTTTAGAGTCACTGGTGCTGTTGGCAGATTTGGACCCCTGGCAAGCACTATACCTTCAGGCAATGTTATTAATATTTTTAATGATGTCGGTACAGATTCATCTCTTTATGATGAAGACACCAGACTTAACGGCTTTTTTTCTAATACAAGGGCTACAACTTTTATTGAGCAGGCTTACCTATCTCAAGACCTCAACTTGCCCCGGGAGGGTAAATTAAACCTTGTCGGGGGCCTCGTTGATATTACCAATTATTTTGATTGTAACAATGTGGCTAATAGTGAAAATACTCAATTTACTAATATTGCTTTTATTATAAATCGTTCTTGGGGCGTTTATAACGGTTTTATAAATCCTGCCGGTATTATTCAATTTGAACAGCCAATTATTAAAGATAAATTAAATTTCAATTTAAAAGCTGCTTTGCTCTCTAATGACAACCTTAAACTTGAAGGTGCTTTAATGGCTATGTATGAGGGTAGTCTTAATTATAATATCAAAGGGAAAGAAGGCAATTTCAGAGTCGGAGGCTACAACAGCTATGTCAACAGCTCCGATTTACAATATGTTTCTAATAGAATTTCTGACCGTAATGGCTATGGCTTTTACACAAACTTTGATCAGCAACTTTATAAAAATACAAAAGTCTTTGGACGCTATGGCATTTCTGATTCTGGCCCTGCAAGACAAGCATGGAATGATTCTAGACAGGCTGTTAGCTTTGGCGCTGAATTTAATGTTGGTGACTTTATTAACAAGAGACATAATGACGTTCTGGGTATAGCTTATGGCTTTAGCACACCTATAACCAATTCTGATAATAACCCTCTTGCCCTTAACACAAGGTCTGAAAAGGTCATTGAGACTTATTACAGAGCGCAAATAAACGACATGCTTTCTGTCGGACCACATTTTCAGGCTATTTATTCTCCGGGTGGCTTCAGAAGACCTCTGACAACTGTTATTGGTTTTAGGTCTTATCTGGCATTTTAATTATTAATATACAATAATAGCTAGCAAATATAAATTACTAGTGGCATTGTATGCCGCTGTCGCTGTGATAACCCGCTGCACATATTAGTGCTGAATCAAGATCGCTTGTATTACTATATTTGGGGTTGTATATGTCTCCGGCTTCAAAAGAGGATATATCATAAGAAGTTTCTTTAAGTGTTAAGGGATCTATATATGAATCTGTAGTATAGTTTGAGCTTCCTGATGACCAGATTATATTATCTAATTCGGTAGCCATTGTACCTATTTGCCAGTATAATTCTTTAACTATGTCTTTCTGGGCGTTTGTAAAACTAGAATTATCTGCTACGGTTAAATATTGATTGACAAATGCCGCACAGAGATTTGTATCCTTTTTACTATTAAATGTATTAATATCGTTAACATAGCTATTCATACTTCCACCAATTTCTAGAATGTTTCCGGGGTTAGTAAAATCTAAATTAAGATTTTGAAACTGACTGGTTAAATTTGATGGGGGGGTGTAATTTGCTGTTCCGTGATATAAAAAATCTCCCATACAGGCTTTTGGGTCTGCTGTTGAATCACATTGTCTGGCAAATTCTTCTACGTATTTTTCATAATCAGCAATAAGATGCCCCATATTAGAGAGATCTTTTATTTGTTGAAGTTCCGCAGGGTCAACTTTGCCTTCCATTTGTGCTATCATCTGATCTAACATCGATGCAAGATTATCTGTTCCTGCTGATGTTCCGGATGTTTCTACAAGCTCTGTAAAATTATCAGGTATACCCTGAAGGGCAAACTCTCCATAATCTATTATGCATTTACCATTTTCACATTGCTTGACAGGGTTTTCTGGTGTGCCATTAAGGCTTCCAGCCAAGCTTCCAGGGTCAGTTGTATTACTACCAGTTGTGCCTGGGTCGTTGGTGGTTGCAGTGCTCGACCCTTCTCCGGAATCATCTGAATAGGTTGAACTGAATCCTTTAAAATTATCTTTTATTGTCTGCCCTAACAAAAAAAATACCGGTACAATTGCTAATATTATAATACCTATTATTATTGCATATTGACTCAGCGATGATCCCAAAATTGTTTTTTTCATATATTATTCTTTCCGTTACTTTTGACTGATTTTTTTTCCGAAATCTAACAAAGAGAATTAAAATTGAATAGTTTAAATTATTTTTAATTATAACAAATTATACCTTTTAATCCCAGACTAAAGTAAAAACCTTTGTTTTAAAAATTTTTTTCGTATACTTTAAAAAGACTTGTGTATAACGATATAAATTCTTAAAAGAACTAAGATCACAGATAAATAGGTTTTTTTAATCCCTTATATTTATAATACATAACTTCGCCGGGGGCTCTTAAATTAATTGTTTACTATTGCTTATCAAATAGGTATTAATTATGAAAACCAGAACTCAAATAGATAAATTAACTGAGCAAATTTTGAAATTTAGAGACGACAGAGATTGGGAACAATTTCATAATCTTAAAGACTTATCAATTGGCTTAAATATTGAATCATCTGAGTTAATGGAACTGTTTTTATGGAAAAACGCTGATGAAGTCAATGATTTTATTTCCAATGAAGATAACAAGACTAAAGTTGAAGATGAACTTGCAGATATATTTATTTTTTGCCTTTTAGTTGCTAATAAAATCGATGCAGATATTGAAAAAATTGTGCAACTTAAACTTGAAAAGAACTCTAAAAAGTATCCTGTGGATAAATCAAAAGGTAGTGCAAAGAAATATAACCAGATAACCCGCTAAGAAAACGTTACAAATTTAATCTTCTTTAGATCATGAAGTAAAATTGTTTTGTTAGTTTAATTCTATTTAAATCTCTGATTAATTTGTAAATCATTGATTACAATCAAAAACGCAGAAAGATAAAAACCACTCCTGAATCACTACACATTTTCTAATAGTTTGTTTAAATTCTAAAAGTTACTTCAAAGGGTTAGAAATGGTAAAATTAGCCACTAAAAGCAAGTGTTTATTAATATTAATTTTTATTTTTTCCAGTGTTATATTGTTTTCAGGTATTTATAATATCGCTGTTGCTAAAACAATTTATGCATTTGATACATTTGATTTAAAAATAGCTAGATACTGGCAGGGCCTCAATGATAACGACTGGAGAAGTTGGTCTATTAATTACTATAAAGATATTCTAGATACGCATGATAACCTTTATGAAGCTATACAGGGGGCTGGTAAAGGGGGCTATTTCAAAAGTGGTGAAATTAAATATAGGCCTCTTATTATTTGGTTTGTTTATGATAACTCCACTGTCTCTGAACCTAAAATTATTCGTTCTTCAGGAAGCCCTAAATATGATGGTTTTAGTTGTAGTGTTATTAAAAATACTAAAGTACCACCTTTTCCTGCTGAAAGGCAGCGCATTTTTATGTGGGATGGTGATACAACTGAAGTTCTTAAATATTTAAAATACTCTGGTGTTATGCCTGCTAATTATTCGTTGAATCAGAATATTACTCCTGATAAGATTAGCTGGCAAAAAATTTAACATCTATTATTATAACAAACTGGGTAAGTGCAGCAGCTTTGCTGCAAACGAACCCGCCCCGCCGGCAGGCAACCATTTCCCCCTATGAGGGGGATAAAGGGGGTGGGTATAAAGTGAGGCTACAGTTTAATATACTTTTGTTTTTATAACAAACTGGGTAAGTGCAGCAGCTTTGCTGCAAACGAACCCGCCCCGCTGGCAGGCGACCATTTCCCCCTATGAGGGGGATAAAGGGGGTGGGTATAAAGTGAGGCTACAGTTTAATATACTCTTGTTTTTATAACAAACTGGGTAAGTGCAGCAGCTTTGCTGCAAACGAACCCGCCCCGCCGGCAGGCGACCATTTCCCCCTATGAGGGGGATAAAGGGGGTGGGTATAAAGTGAAGCTACAGTATGATTTACATTTTATACAAAGCCAATCAGTACCAATTTATATCAAAATTATTGTATTCTTGAAATATTTTCCTGATAACCTTCTATGGCTTATAAATTGCCATCAAAAGCTTTTTAAGTGTTAAGATACAATTAATAAATAATAAATACGCAAATCATCAATCTTTTAATAACAATAATGAAATATATTTACATTGAATTTGAAACTAAATATTTTTTATGTTATCAAAAGGTTAAGTATTTTATAGTTATTAGTCTTTTATTTTGAGGAAAAAAAAATGCAACCAGCTCAATACTTAATATTAGCTAGAGAAATTAACAGAAATGAACATGGCATATTTTCCTTTCAGGATATTTGTCAACATTTAGCTGTTAATGAACTACCTGCTAAAGGTAAATTTGATATGGCTATTCTCTGCGGACCTAACTGGGAGTCAGGTAAATATCGCATCCATATAGCTACACAATTGAATCAAGACCCACCAAATAAAATCGGTTACGCTGATGTTGAAATAGCAGATAATGCTCATATTTATACTGCTGTTGTTAAAAACCTGGGTTTAATTGTTGATAGTGACCAGGGTTTCTCTTTCCAGGTTTATAAACAAAATGGTCCTGTTGAAGATACTGAAGAAAACAAAAATGGTCTTCACGGTGAATTAATTCTTGTAAGACCTTTTAAAGTTAAATTAGTTCAAAAACAACCACAATAATTTAATAAGTCTATATTAAAGATTTATTAAATCTTAATTTATCGTTTGTTTACCCGATACATTTTATTTTTTATTGCAATATAATGTATCGTTGATTGTTATATTTTTTAAAAAATACAAAACAACAGGATAATTGCTAGGAGCCTTAACTATGAGAAATAAAGTTCTTTATTTGTTACTAATTACAGTCTTTCTGGCTGCTCATGATTGTGCATTTGCACAAAACCCGGTGCCTGATGCTGGACTAGTTGAACAAAGTACTCCTAAAGCCGGTGAGTTTAATAATGATACAACAATACAGCCGGATGCTGACACATCAAAGGTGGATACTGAAGATATAGACCAGCAAAATGAGGTTCAATCACAAAATGAAGCTTCTTCTACAACAGTTTTGATTAAATCTTTTGATGTTAACCCTTCTGAAATAATACCAAAAGAAGAAATTGATGCAATACTAAGCCCTTATTTAGGCCAAAATGTAACTATTAATGATTTAAAAAATGCTGTTAATGAAATAAATAAAATATACGTTAAAAAGGGTTATATTACTGCCAGAGCTTTCCTTCCACCTCAAACTGTTAAAAGTGGTATCATTCAAATAAAACTGGTTGAAGGCCATGTTGGTGATGTTTATGTGGAAGGCAATAGATGGACAAAAAGAAACTATATCCTGGGTAAAATACATCAAAAACCCGGTGAGTTATTTAGTCTTCAAGACCTTGAAAAAGATATACTTAAATTCAATCGTAATAATCAGGTTACCTTAAGAGCTAATCTGAAGCCAGGAAAAGATTTTGGTACTACTGACATTAATCTGGTCGCAAATGACCCCAATGTATGGCATGTAACTCCTACATTTGATAACACCGGCAGAAGAACTGTTGGGGTATTACGTGGAGGCGTTGCATTCTCTTCTGATAGCCTTTTTGGTTACAGGGATCAGTTTGTAATGGGTTACTCAAGAGCTAAATCTACTGATGTTGCTTATTCAAGTTATAGCATTCCCGTAGGTAACTATGGAACCAGAATTGGTGGAACATTTGCTTTCAGTAATATTAAAATTACATCTGGCCCATTTAAAGACTTTAACATCGAAGGTAATTCATATAACTATGGAGGATACGTAAGTCATCCATTCATAGATACTAGAAGATTCAGCCTGGAAGGAGATGCAGGTATTAACTTCCGTCAGGTAACCACTTTCTTTGACGAAGTACCGTTATTTACAACTCAAATTAGAAGTTTAACACTTGGTTTAACTTTTCAGGAACGTGATAAATGGGGACGTACAGTAGTTAGAAACTCAATAACCAATGGCCTTGACTTATTAGGCGGTAATGCCAGGTTCTTTAAATACAATGGCTCGCTTACCAGAATCCATAGCTTTGGCCATGGGCTATTAGGAATATTCAGAGCAGCATGTCAATTAACTGATGACAGATTGCCACCAGTAGAACAATTTCAGATCGGCGGAAGCAGCACTGTTAGAGGTTATTCTGAAGGCCTGTTAATTGGTGATAATGGTTATTTCTTTAGTGGTGAATTAAGATTCCCGCTGCCATTCTTACCTAAAAAGATTGGTAAATTGACAGTAAGAGACAGAATCAGAGGATTAGTTTTTGTTGATCACGGTGGAGCCTTTGTAGATGATGGTAACACTACTACTCCTCACCATACAGACTTTTTAACCTCTGTTGGGTTGGGCTTAAGGGGTTCTATTACAAAATATATCAGCGGTAGAGCTGATTGGGGTTTTGCAATAGGCAGAAGAGAAGATCCTCAACCTACTGCCAGATTCCATTTTGGCCTACAGGCTAACCCTATTTAAAATAAATAAAGGTCAATTCTCGATCGGGGTAATTAAACCACCGATCTGCGACCAAAGGGTGACAAACCCTTTGGAAACCCGACATAAGGAACCGGCGCAAAGCACCGGAGAATTCTTTAGATTAAATAAAATAATCTTATACAAAAAGCCCCAGAGATGAGGCTTTTTGATTATTTAACTAAAACCCCTCAACATATGAGGAGATAATCGCTGATAATTTATACATATGAAGTTGTTTGAAATTCTAAGTATAAAATCAATAAGCATTCAAATTTGTGGTATTAGAATTTATATAATGTATAATTTAATAATAATGATAAAATAAATTGTTAAATTTATTTCAATAATTAAACTATAGGGTAAAAGAATGGTTATTAGAGTCAAAAACATTGATAATCTTAATCTTGAGACTTTAATTAATCCTTCACTATTGCAATATCTTCAAGAAGGCATTTTTCTTGTTAATAAAAAAAGAGAAATTATATCCTGGAATCAAAAAGCTGAGGAAATTACAACTTTAAAATCAGAAAATGTTTTAGGGAAATTTTGTAATCTAGGACCATTTAAACATTTAAATTTAGATGGTAATGCTATTTGTGAAAATAATTGTCCTTTAAAAGAATGTATAGAAAGTGGTAAACAAATAAAAAGGTCTGTTGCTATATCTATTAATAATAATAATATACCAGTTATTACTTATAATATTCCAATTAAAGATTATTCAAATAAAACAATAGGCGCTGTTCAATTGTTTTTGATAGATCAAGAAAAGGAAAGCATTAAAACAACTTATAATAAAGTAAAAGATAAGATAGAAGAATATAGATCTATAATTGTTGATCTTGTTAATAAAAATAAGCAATTAAATAAACAGCTGTTAGATTTATCTAATACAGATGGCTTAACCTCTCTTTATAATAGGAGATACTTTTATACTGAAGCAAAGAAAGAATTTGAAGCTGCAAAAATTTGTAGCCACAGTATTTCTATTATCTTATTGGATATAGATCATTTTAAATTAATAAATGATAATTTTGGTCATTCAGCTGGTGACCATGTGCTAATTAAGATAGCCAGTGTTTTAAAAGATAATAAAGGCAGAAATGATCTTTTATGTCGTTATGGAGGGGAAGAATTTATTCTGTTATTACCTGATAGTTCTTCAAAACAGGCTTATTTAACTTCAGAAATATTAAGAAACAAGGTTGAAGATGAAAATGTTCAATATGATGGTAATACTATACCTATTACAATCAGCCTAGGTGTTGCCTGTAATGAAGATAAACCATATTTATCACTTGAACATCTAATAGATTGTGCAGATAAAGCACTTTATAAAGCAAAAAATGAAGGCAGAAATAGAACGGTAGTAACGTATGATTTATAAAATAACTATTATTACTTATTTTAAAGTCACCAAATTTATTTTTTAACAAGTGTATAAGCTTTATTTAATGCCTGATCAATGTCTTTAATAAGGTCTTCAATATTTTCAAGACCAATAGATAACCTTATCATTGAAGGTGTAATGCCAGCTTTCTTTAACATTTCTTTACTATAACTACTATGTGTCATTGTTAATGGGTGTTGAATTAAACTATCAATATCACCTAGAGAAATTGCCAAAGTGAAAACATTAAGATTATCAAGAACAATTTTACATTCTTCTATATCTCCATTGATTTCAAAAGCTATAATGCCACCAAAATCCAGACATTGTGACTTGGATAAATTATATTGTGGATGGGATTGTAAACCAGGATATAAAACTCTTTTAACCATCTTATGATTTTCAAGAAATAATGCCATTTTAAGAGCATTTTCACTGTGTCGTTTCATTCTTACATGTAAAGTTTTAATGCCTCGCAAAAGTAGCCATGCGTCAAAAGGGCTGATTATACCACCAGTTTCAATTAAAACAGTTAATATTTTTTCAAAATAAGACTTATTTGTGGCCACTAAGCCTGCTACTACATCAGCATGGCCACAAATATATTTTGTAGCACTATGAACTACTACATCTGCCCCTAGTAATAGGGGTCTTTGTAGATATGGTGTCATAAAAGTATTGTCAACGATAAGTGGTATATTAAATTTATGAGAAACTTCAGCAAGTAGTGCTATATTATAAACAATCATAGTAGGGTTTGCCGGTGTTTCAACAAATAAAAATTTTGTATTTAAATCAATATTTTGTTTTATTTCGTCTAAATCAAGAAAATTTACCCATCTTACTTCAATGCCAAGTTTTGAAATTACTTCTGTTAAAAGTTTATAAGTGCCTCCATATACTGTATCACTTATAACAATATTTTCACCATATTTAACAAGAGCTATAATAACGGCATGAATAGCAGCCATTCCTGAAGCAAAAGCTAAACCTTCCTCTGCTCCTTCTAGAATAGCTATCTTTTTTCTTAACAAGTCAATTGTAGGGTTAGAAATTCTGGTATAAAAATAACCACTCATAGGATTTTCAAACAAATCAGCACCCTGCTGGGCAGTTTTAAATGCAAATGTAGAACATGGATAAAGAGGTGGAGATAATGCACCTGTCATTGGATCTAAACTATGATCACCATGAACTATTAAAGTTTCGATTGCTTCATCACTTCTTTTCATTCTTCAGAACCCTTATATTTAATATTTTAGAATTTTACATTAACGAAAAGCATTTTTTATTTCAAGTAAATTTAGTGTTTATGAAAAGAAATAGTCATAATCAATTAGAAATTAGAGAAAATAAAGTTGTTTTTTAAGAATGTACATAGTATTTTTTGTTCTGTAAAATGAAATAGCTGCAATTTAAAATTTAATTTACATTTGCGAAAAAGCTTAATTAATTAAATTCTATATACATTTTAATCAACAAATAACCCTCATAACTTTTTGACAGTAACTCAAATTTGTTTTATTCTGCTATGAGGAATAAAACAGCCGAATAACCTTTTAAATCTGATTTTAAGACTTAATTGTTTACTGAAAGATAGTATTTATTAAAGATTTGTCATTCTTCCACAGTGTTTCTATAAATATTGAAACCATTTATAGTTCATATATTTTTAAATTAATATAAACTTTCCATGATTATTTGGGCTAATTTAATTTATTACTCTGGTTTTAATAAATCTGGTATATAATGATTTTAATTATAATTTATTTAAGAAAGGATTAATTATGTCAAAAGATAGAGGTTCGAAAGAAATTAAAAAGCCAAAAAAGGAAAAACCTAAAAAAAGTGGACCTGCTACACAATCTGATTCTAGTAAATCATCAGATAAAAAACGCTAAAGAAAATGGTAAAGTCATTAACAAGACTTTTAATATTTTGTTGCTCTGAAGTAGTTGAAACATATTGCGAATTAATAGTAGAAAATAATTGACGAAACTCAGCATCAATTATTCAATATCCTGTGGATATAGTTTCAACAACCTTATAGTTGGTGTAATAAGAATCCTCCTCTTCCTCGTTCTTTGTTACTAATAGCTTTTCAATATCACCTTCAAAGTCAGCCACATTATGTCCTTTATTAATAAGATCTTTAATTAGCTAAAAATCTTCACTATTAAATTTTTTTCATTTGAAACTAATTGAGCTATAGTATCAAAAGAGCTAGCAGGTTTTTTTGTTTCTGTAGCTCTGTCATTTTCAGTTGCAAAACTAGAAAAATCAGATTTTAAATTACTTATAATATAATTTTCAGGATCAATATTAGAGGTATCTTCATTAAAATTATTAATTTCAACATTAGTCAAACAATTAACTCTATCAATTGACCTAATATA
>JBFMGH010000543.1:0-18011 GCA_040752795.1 Cyanobacteriota bacterium | reverse complement strand
TCCTTATTCTCATTGTTGGATTTAATCTTTTGGTATAATTCATATTGGTGGCACTCCTTTTTAATTTTATTTTTATCAACTTAATTTTACTTAAGAAGTGTCACCCTTGTTTTAACTATTCACATATTATTTTATATATATAAAGTTTTCAATCAATTATTAAACGATCCCATCAAGTAGTGAAATTCACTATTATTAATTAAACTATAAAGATACAGGTCGTTTAAATCGTGCATTGGCTCAAAATTTATTAATTTTTAACCTTTATAATTATTTTGACACCTTTTTATTTAATTTTAGAATCAAAAAAATAACATTAATGTATATTAAATTGTAAAATAAATATGCCCTGAAAATCAGTGCTGAAAGAAAATCAACCAATTAATTTGATAAATTTCAATAATTGTTGTTAAAAGCGTTTCAATTTTAAGTATGTTTTGTGTTTAAATATTTATTAACCGCTTTTTATATTAAATTATTTTCACTTTTCCAGGAGGTCAATTTTTTAAGTTATGACTAACTCTAAAACAAAAAAACTAATGCAAAGCAAATATACAATGGAGCATATACCATTACCAACATTAAGAAGACTTCCTTATTATTATAATATTTTATGTTCATTTGAAAATAGCGGCTTTAAATATGTTTCCAGTGCTATGATAGCGAAACAGATGGGAATCGACGATACCCAGGTAAGAAAAGATATTGCTTCAACAGGCTATATTGGGAAGCCCAAGGTAGGCTTTAATACATCAGAATTCAAAATTCACCTTGAAGAGTTTCTTGGAATGAAAAATACCAAAGAAGCTATTCTTATCGGAACAGGTAATCTCGGGCAGGCACTGGCTAAATACGAAGGTTTCAAAAACTATGGCCTTGATATTGTTGCTTACTTCGATAAAGATCCTCAAAAAATTGGACAAAAAATCGATAAAAAAGAAATTCTTTCTATCAGTAAACTGGAAAGCCAGTTAAAAAAGCACTCCGTTAAAATAGCTATTTTAACTCTGCACGCTGATGATGTCCAAAGCGTTTGCAATATTCTGGTTAAACATGAGGTTAAGGCAATCTGGAACTTTACATCTATATATTTAGAAATACCTGAAGATGTATTTGTCTGGAATGAAAACCTCGCCGCAAGTTTTATAACTTTATCTCAATTTATTTCTAGAAAAGATTAGCCTAAGAATTACACACAAATCAATACGTATATATTATTCGGGTTATTATATCTCATATTGTTTAACAATAACCGCTCTTTTGCATTTGTTGCAAATCACTGCCGAGCCATCATCAATCTGCCTGGAAAAAAAGTTGATTTTACCATTACAACCATCAAAGGTGCAAATAACTTCATGTATTACATCATCAATTAAATCTTCTGTTAGCATCTCTTCATTTTCATTTCGTATATAATCAATAAAGATCTTCATTTATAAACCCTCATTTAGATACAAATAGATTCTAATAACTTTTCAGCTTTAGTAACATCAATAGAAGAATTAATACCTTTCTCTCTTTTTATAGATGTAGCAACAATAGCACCATCTGCAATAGAAAGAAAATCTTTTGCATTATTGTGGTTTAAACCACTGCCAATAAGGACAGGTACATCCGGTAAAGCATTTTTAACTTTCTCTACATCTTTAATATCTGCTGTAGAACCTGTAGCAATGCCTGAGACAATAAGTACATCAGCCAGGCCACGATGTATAGTTTCTTTAGCCATTTCTTCTATCGGATAAGGTGTCCCCATCGGGTAGGCATGCTTTACCATTACATCAGCAAATATTTTTATATCATTTGCTTTCAAGAACTCTCTATATGGAAGCAGAGTTGGTGCTGCAGCTTCTATAATACCTGAGTCTGTTATCATAGCACCAGTAAGAATATTGACTCTAATAAATTTAGCACCTGTGCAAAAAGCAATGGCTAGTGCTGATCTAGCATCATTTCTTAATACATTTATTCCTATAGCTTTATCTGTTAAATGCATGATTCTCTTAGTTATTAAAGACATTGATGCTACAACAGCAGGATCAACATTATCTTTAACAAAAGGTATATCAAAATAATTTTCAATAATTATGCCATTTAAGCCAGCTGAAGCTATCGCTGCGGCTTCTTGTTCTGCTTTAGTGACAACTTGATGAAAATTACCACTAAAATTCGCAGAGCTTGGCAGTGGTAATAAATGAACTACTCCGATAATAGGTTTTTTTGATCCAAAAAGTTTTTCCAGCATAATTATTCTTTAACCTTTATTAATTTGAGATTACTACAATTTAAGAATAGATTCAAAAAAATAACCTCAGGTTGTAAATATATTGTTAATATTTCAATTTAATATTCTTCCGGATCTTTTACAATAGTTGAGAAAATCATTATTGGCTCTGTACGAGAAGTACTTCCAGGATTACTAAAAGTAATAGTAATTTTTTTTGAATTTTCACTTTCCTGTGTTGTTTCAACCAAAACAGTATATTTACCAGAATCTGTATATTTGCTTACCAGCGGAACTGGCGGAAATTCACCTTCATCTATATTATTATAGAAGGTTTTGTCTTTTGACTTTTCATATACCTCATTTAAATAACTATTTGCTATCTCTTCAATTCTTTCTTTATTACCTGTTTCTGTCATAACTAAGGCTGTTGTTGTCATTCCATTAATTATTACAAGAGCTATTAAACCTACAATACATATTAATATTAGAGATTCAACTAAACCCCAGCCTTTTAATTTTTTATGTTTATATAACTTTTTTTTATACATATTTCTGAGTATTAAGTTTTTTTGACCTCAATTCAATTGTTATAACCTGAAATAATATAACAGGATATACAGAAAAGGCGTGAATTGTCATTATAGCTATTTTAAATTTTGTTTTAATACTACTAATAAAATGTTTAATCATAACTTATTAATTATACAAAAAAAAAATCAATCCTACACTAATGTTAAAGAATTATTAGTTAAAATTTCCTAAAAATACTTTAGATTCAAGATTAATTTGTCATATCTGGCTCTCTACTATACAAGTCTATCACGGTATTAATATCTCTAGCAGTAGGTATCTTGACATCAACACCATTAAATGGCACCTCAAAATACATTATATCATCCTTATTAACACTATGGCATGTGATTCCAATTGCATGTCCAAATTCATGGGCTGTTATAGCCTCTATAACAATAAGTGCATTAGGGCTTGCTAGTTTCATTGCAGGCAAAGTTCCAATTCTTAATTTGACATCTCTTATTTTAGATGTATTACCAATTCCACCAACTAAATAGCCCAGTAAAGATGCAGCATAACCATAGTAACCAGGCATAAACATTCCTGTTGAAGAAATTAGATTTCCTGTCACTGTCTGATTAAGATTCTGACCTGTCTGAGTCGTTACTTCACCAGCCTGATTTTCCAGCTCAGGAAAATTATCCTGCCAGATTACTACAATATCAGCTTTCTTTGGATTATTAACCAAAACATAATCCACCGAACCATTACTCTTAACTTTCCATAGATTAAGTGCTCTTATTGCGGCTTTTCTATAATCCTCTCTGTAGGTAATATTAGTTCCAACAGGTAAAAAGACCTTGACCGGCATGTTTTTCCATCTTACAACTTTATTCTTATTAACATACATCAAAGTATCAAAATATGATCTAGAATCAGGTGTAAATTGAGGCTGTTCTTCTTGTTGATTTACTGGTTTTTCATTTTTTTTTTTGCTTGTTTTTCTTATTTTTTTTATTATTTTCTTTATCAATATCTTCCACTGGCTCATCAACTATGTTCTCTGACTTATTTTCAATATTTTGAGAATTTGCATTACTGGACGATCCCGTTTTGTCTTCATCTTGTTTCTGTTGTTTCTTAATTTTTTCCAATTCTTCTCTGGTTGGCAAAGTATTTTTATTAACTATCCCTGGTTCAAATCTTGAATTGAGCCCTGGTATATTATAATCACCTGAACCAGTACTATGTTGATTATTATTTATAGAATTAGCTGGCGGGGCAATTTGTTTTTGATTGTAAACTGGTGGCTGCTGATACTGTTGAGGTTGATAATTTTGCTGGTTTTGTGCATAACCCGGGTTATCACTTAATCCATAATTCTGATTTGAAGGTTGTATTAATTGCTGCTGTACAGGCTTAGAAGCAGAAGCATTATGAAGATTGCCAAGCCTTTCAAACAATGCTCCGGTTTGCGGGGAGCCTAAAACATCCATTTCAAGTCTTTGTAACCTGGCAAAAATAGCTTCATTATCAAAGCTTTTATTATACATTTTTATTTCAAGAACTCTAAGCTGATCAACGGCCGAGTTACCTTGCTGTGGCATTTGCGCTAATACTATATTCAAAGATAAAAGCATAATACCAATAGTTACTATTATTAATAATGCCCTACATTGATT
Source organism: Cyanobacteriota bacterium (assembly GCA_040752795.1). Classification (GTDB taxonomy): domain Bacteria; phylum Cyanobacteriota; class Vampirovibrionia; order JBFMGH01; family JBFMGH01; genus JBFMGH01. The sequence goes on along the minus strand of JBFMGH010000543.1, from coordinate 13,589 downwards.
TTTCACTTTGCTCCCCTTATTAATAATGTTGAAACTTTAATATATTAACTAAAATAAACCTAATGAATTAACAACTTTTGAATCTTTTAATACAGATACAATAACTTTATTAAAGGTATAAAAGTCCAGGTCTTTATCTGATTTTGTATCTAATTCATAATTACTACCATATTTTTTTATAACATCGCTAATACTCAATTCCATATCAGGAATAAAATCTACAGAAGTAAGCTTTTTATTTTTAAATACGAAGAAAATAGTTTGATAACCTTTTGAAGAAATTCCTTCCGTAACTTTGAAAATATCAATATTAGCTTCTGACTGCTTTTGCGCCACCAGCCCCGGAAATAATTTATCAAGATCCTTTTCTGTAGTCACATCTAATTTTATATTATTAATAGATTTAGTATTAAGATCATCCCAGCTAACCAGTGCTTCTCTTAAATTTGAGTTTATACTTCCCAACAAACCAATATTTAGCACTATTTTGTCTCTTTTAGAAACTGTTAAGACTATATTTTTAAAGTTATAAAAATCTATATTAGAGTTACTATTGTCAATTTGGTACTTTTTACCAAATATTGTTAATGCTGTAGTAATTGTAAGTTTTTTGGGCACAAGATCTATCCAGTTTAAAACATCGTTATTAAAGATTAGTTCAATTCTTTTAAATTCTGATCCGGTTAAGCCAGCATTTATTCTAAAGATTGCGGAGGTATCATTTTCGTTATTTTCGTTAAAAACCTTCATTCCTGAGTTTAGTTGCTTAAAAGCCGGATACAAATTTTTAACTGCTGAAAGTTTTGTTTGGCCGGGTATAAATTTATCCATTTTACCTAAAACAAGTTCTTTCAATGCTGGGATTTTGATTTTTAACATATCTGCATTATTATCAACTCTTTTAAGGGGCTTGCTTAATGTAAAAGTATAGATGTTTCCTTTGTCTTTAGATAGCGAAATTGTTAAATCACCATAATCATAATAATCAAGATATTTACTGGCTTTAGTATTAATACCTAACGGGGTACCAAATTCTTCAATTACTTCGGTAATAGCAATATTAAGCCCTGGAATTATATCTACCCAGGTAAGTATATTATCTTCAAAGCCAAATTTAACACTACTAAAATCAGTATTTTTAGAGGGTTTATAAGTATAAACTCTTATGCCCTGATCAAGATCTTCAAAGTCTTTTATAAAAGGGTATTTAATATTAAACTGTTCCTGAGTAGTTTTATTAAAGATAACATCGGCAATTTTATAATTTTCAATATTCTTCCAGGCAGGAAGATTCAATTTATCTTTTTCAACTTTCCTAACAGGAGTAATTTTTCTTTTAGGTTTTTCTGCATAAGAGAATGGAGAAAAATAAAAAAGACTCAATAATAGAAATAAGGATAATATCCAGATCAAACTTTTCTTTAGCATATAAAACCTCATTTATAATCTATTTCTATTTAGAAACGCCTTTAATATCGTTTATTTATTAGATATTTAGTAAAAAGCGATTTACATCAATTTCATTATAAGTAACATTAATAAGTAAGAATTGTATACTAATGAAAATACTTATTCAATTAAAACTAAAAAAAGACTTACAAAATAAGAATAAAGTTTTAAAATTAATATAATGCGATAAATTATATTTAATAAAATAAATGCAAGCCATCCTTCCGGAGGATCCTATGGATAATATAATGGATGATTTAGATAAAAAATATTATAGTTATGGCCTTGATGCTCAACTAAAAGGCGAATATGATACAGCTATTCAATATTATAGAACGGCATTAACAATGACTCCAAATAACATAGATATTTATTACAATCTGGGAGTTATTTTTAAAAAGAAAGAAGAATATGAAAAAGCAATCGAAATATATAAAAAGGCCATAACGATTGACCCGGAAAACCCTGATTTATACTTTAGCCTCGGCCAATGTTATGAAAAAGTTGATCAAAGTAAAGAATCTATATTAAACTATCAGAAAGCAATCAGTCACTATCCTGCTTTTGCAGAGGCTTATTTTGCACTTGGGAAATTATATATCCATGAAGAAAATAAAAAAATGGCCATTTCCAGTTTTGCCAATGCTGTTAAAATTTCAGGCGGTTATTATGACATCATAGATCAATTTGGGCTTCGTAAAGAGGTAGAAAATTATATTGAAACCACTAAAGACTTACACGAAGGTTTTCAAAGCACTAAAAATAAAGGAATAAATCCGTTTGAATAATTATTGAGGTTTGCCAGCAGAAGGCTGTGACGCTTCTTTAACCATTTTGGCCACATCCGGGTTTATTTTTTCTATTTCAACTAACTGTTCTTGAAACTTTTCTTTTTCACCTTTGTGAAGATAAATCATAGCAAGATTTGCTCTGGCCTCAGCAAGGTCGCTTTTATATTCAATAGCTTTTAAATAATGTTGTTCAGCTTCATCATTGCGATTTAGGGTTGAAAGGGTAACTGCCAGATTATAATGAGTAAAAGCATCCTCAGGTTTTTTTGTTAACGCAACGCTATAAGCTTTAGCAGCCTGTTCAAGATCTCCTAGTTTAGCATATGCCACACCTATATTATAATGAACATCAAAATTATCAGGATCTAAAAGGCTTGATTTTTCAAACTCTATAATTGCTTTTTCCAGCTGATCCCTTTTAGCAAAATTAACCCCAATATTATAATGGGCCATAGCTTTGTCTTTATCGGAAAAATTGAACTGAACCTTTGGCTGAGAAAAAACCGGTAAAGCTATAACACTAAACAATAAAGCTACAAAGAAAATATATTTAGATAAGTTAGGCATTTATTTCTCCTTTGTTAATATTAAAACTGATTTAACTCTGGCCGGAACCCTTTCACCCTTTGGATCAATGTCTCCTATAATGGTTTTAGAAGTTCCATCAGGCAACCGTAAATACAATGTAGTTGATCTACCACCATCATAAGCAATTGCCGAGTCAGTATCAAGAAATTTCATTAATGTTGCCAGTTCAGTAATCGTTAAGCCATAATATGCAGAGTCTCTAATGCCTGCATTTGCTATAACCCATATCATATGATTATCAGGAGTAAGACCCACTGCCACTCTGGCATCATTATTCGTAACATTAGCCGCTTCTCTAACTTTTTTTCCATCTTTATAATCGAGGAAAGCTTCCTTTGCCAAATTCAATACAGGCAAAAGCATTGGCCCTCCCTGGATAAGATCTAACAATTCGCAGTTTTTATTTTTACTATTGTGAAAATCAATTTTAAAAACCTTTTTATTCGAACAATCAAGAACTTTTAGTTCTGCCCTATTATAGATTTTATCCAGATAAGGTTTTATGTTTGTATTACCAGTAAGGTTATCATTATTTTTAGGGTTTGCAACTTCTTTACCATTTATTGTTATATAAGAAACACTCATTCCATTAATATAATCAAAGAAACCGGTATTTATAGCAGCAATAGCATTGTTTTTTTCGGCAATATTTTTAACAGCATCAAGATTTTCAGACACAGCAGGTTTAATAATCAGGTTTTTATTATTAAGGTCAATATCCAGAACTTCAATATCTATATATTTACCCAGTGGCTCAAAAACTCCTTTAAACTGACTATATAATACGCTTCCATCACTCAATACAGGGATTTCATTAACAAGTTTTATTTTGGTTTCCTTCTTCTCTTCTGCAAAAAGAACTAGCGGAAACATAAATAATATAAAAGTAACAATTAAAAGCCTTCGTAATAATTTATATTGTTTTTGCATCTTTTTTGTCAATCCTTCTAAGTTATTATTAACTTTCTACAATATACTTTTTACTTTTATAATTTTCTCAGATTATAACAATTTCACGCAAATTAATTTTAAACAAATAACAATAGTTATCATTATTTGTGCCTACCCGCTCTAACCGGCTTTTCATTAAATTTCTGTTTAATTTTACTTTTTCAGATATTATTTAAATAATTGATTTTTCAGTTATGCAGGCAGCTTTATTACTGACTTTAAAGCTTTATTATTAATGTAAAAGTTTGACTTGAAGATGATTTGTTTATAGAATTTATTATCATAGAAGCTTAAAAGTATTGTAAAATATACTAGGGTAGTTTTTGTAAGTGATACTTGGGTAATTTGAAAGAAAAACATTTATGGATATTAAAATTAGATCTAGACAGGATATTACAATTATTGATTTTGAAGGAACCGAGATTGATCATAAAAACACCTCTTTTCTCAGCGAAAAAATATTATCTCTCATAAAAGAAGAAGAGGTTAAAAATATTGCTTTAAACCTTGAAAAAATATCCTGGTTAACAAGTTCAGGTATTGGTGCATTATTAAATATTCGTAAATCAATTAATAAAGCTGATGGAGAACTTTGCATATTTAATATCAATCCTCAAGTACTTGAATCTATCAAAGTTCTAATGATTGATAGAATATTACCTGTCTTTAACGATGAAGAAGAGGCTGTTGACTATCTTAAATCAACTCCATGGAGCAAGGCTGAAAAGGTTTATGAAGTAAGAAAACTTAATGGCATAAGCCTTATAGATATAAAAGAGCAACAATTAGACCTTCAAAACTCTGGTGACATTGAGTCTAAATGCCTTGAACTTGTAGAAAAAGAAAAAATAGAAAAAATTGCTATTAACTTTGAGAAAGTATCATTTATTACAAGCTCAGGCATTGGTGCATTGCTTTCTATATATAATTGCACAACAAATAATAATGCAAAAATGTGTGTCTATAACCTTTGTCAGGATATTTTAGAAGCATTAGAAATATCCATGGTTGATAAAATACTTAATATTGTCTCTGATGAAAAATCCGCCATTGAACTTTTAAATTCATAATTAATTCAATTTGAAAATAAAAACTTTAAGCCATAGATTAATTCTATGGCTTTTTTAATAAGAGACCTCTGCATAACTAATGTTTTATAAAATATCAGGGAACAGTGGTTAACGATCTCTGCTACCTTAGCTTTTTTGAGAATATATACACTTATGCACAAGTCTTATAAGCTGATACAAAAATGATTTAATAAAACTCAGAGATCTCACCATGCTGGACTTTTAACAGGGCATTTTATGCATAAATTCTAATTCAAAAGTTATTAACTCTCATAACTCTTAAAATAATAAGTTGCTTATATGTTTTAACTGATCTAAGGAGTAGTTGTAGTAGTTGAATTAGTATCTTCAATAAGAGTTAACCCTGGATGGTCATAGTCTCCTATCAATTTATTATGAGCATCAATAATTCCATCACTATTTTCGTCTTTACTAAGATCTTCATAAGTTATAGACATAGCATGCTGATGGATAATAATACCATCAACTTCCATAGCTATACCTTTTTCACCAATAGTCAGATCCTCAACAGGGGCATATGCACCAGAAGCAATATAAGCCGCCTTGTTAGCAGCTAAATATCCATCTTCAATGGCATCATCAACAACTGCAACATACCTGGCATTTTCAATACCAGTTCCATCAAGATCAAACGCTCCACTTCCAAAAAATCTCCACTGTTCGGGTGGCGCAGTCGGAGCCGAAGGATCAGGAGGCTGAGGCCCTGGACCACTTTCAATGCTTTTACCTTTACTTGATATATTATACCAGGGTCCTCCCGGATCAGAAGCCACAAACACTCTATATCCATCAAGGTCACCAGATTCAACAATAGTAAGCTCTGGCCCCGGGGAATTAACCAGAGGCAATGTACAAACAATCTGTACTTTCCCTCCTGGTGGAGGATTGTAATAGTTTATTTGTGGGGCTGACATATCATCACTTTCATTAAATGCTATCGTTTTCTTCTGATCAGCCTGAGGAAGGGGGAATAAATCATTCATAACTATAAAACTCGTAGGCAAATTAAGGGCAGCAGCCCTGGCATTTACTTCAAGAGTTTTGATTCCAATTATATTAATAAAAAAAGTCTGGGCATTTGCTCTAGTTTGAAGCCTGACAGCACCTGACTTTGGGTCAACCTGAATATTTCCTACTATTGTGGCTGCTGACAGACTGGCTTCAGATGATTTAGAGAGATTGAAAGTATCATTTACAGCGTTATTAATATTAGTCATATTCTGGCTCGAAGATACATTAATATTAGGATTAAAAGCAGATGCACCAGCTAAAGCTGCTGTAGTAGTAGCTTTTTGCAATTCATTTTGAACATTAAAAGCATTACCCATATCAATAGCTAAAGCAGCAAACCCTAACAATGCTGCCAGCCCAAATGCTAATAATACAAGAGAAACCCCTTTTTCATACCTTTTTGCAACCAATTATATTCTCCTTAATTAGTTTTAACTAACATAAGTAACATTATAGTGAAGGCGTTGATGTAATTGTAGGACTATTTACTTTAAGCAAGCTAGGAGGTAATATTTGTGCGCTTTGAATTGTAACCTCTTCAGGAGTTATTCCAATAAGCCTGAATGCAGGATTATAGGAATACGTAACAAGCACTGCTGTTCCATAATCATTGCTGCTTCCAACTGCAAAACCAAGCTTCGTTGCTGCTGGAAGATTATGATTCTGAATATAACTCTTTAAGTCTTTTTCCATTGCAGCAAGAAGATCTGCAGTAGTAGTATATTTGCCTACCATATAGTGTGAGCTCTGAACAGTTTGTTTAATACTATCAATAATAGTATGCCTGACAACAAATGCATAACCTAACTCTGATATAACAACCAATATCATAACTAACACTGGCGCAACCAGAGAGAATTCTAGCAAACTTTGACCCTTATTTATTTTTTTCATCTAAACATACCTCTACTTCGAATCATTTTGTCCCTAGTATTTAAATCGGAAAATACATTAAAAACTTAACAATAGTTTAATGAAATGTTAATTGTATTAAACTTTTCTTACAATTTCTAACCTTATAAAACAGCTTAGTGCAAAGACAAACAAGAAAAATTAAACAGAAGAGAAGTTCATTTAAATAATTTTACATTAACTTTTAATTTTATTATACACTGTTTTTAAGTTAATTATTAGCTACTAACACATTAAAAAATTGTATCCAATAGGCCTATAAAGAAGTCTTCAATATATTAACTTTATTTTTTTCTATAACCAGTGCTTATCAGGGTAATTTATTTAAATAATTTATAAATTTTTTTAATAATATTAAAAAAAGGCTTGCATTTTATGTACGTCTGTTCATAAAATATATTATGGTTACATTGAAGCAAAAAAAATTTTTAGACAAACTGATCGAGCTATATGGTAAAGAACCTTTACCAAGCTATGACCAGATATGCCAGGATTTTGGATTTAAATCAAAAAATTCCATCTGGCAATATATGCAAAAACTAATTGAAGATAGCCTGATAATAGCTAAAAACAATTATTTATTGATCAGCCCGGAACTACTCGGAATAAGTTTTTATGATGAAGGTTTACGGGCAGGCTTCCCTTCACCAGCTGAAGACTATCCGGTTAAGAAAATTTCTTTTGATGAAATGCTTATACGCCAACCGGAATCCACTTATACTGTTAGAGTCGTCGGAGACTCAATGATAGAAGCCGGAATTTATGAGAATGATATGGTTATAGTAGATCGAAGTTTGACTCCTCGCAACGGAGACATAGTAGTTGCAAGAGTCGATGGCGAATTTACAATGAAATTTTATAAAAAAACTGCTACTGAAATTTTACTTGAACCTGCTAATGTTAACTACCCAACGATAAAACCAGAAAAAGAACTTGAAATATTTGGCGTTGTTACAAGTGTCGTCCGAAAAATAAAGAATTAAAACTACGCCACTACGTTACCACTCAAAAAACCCACCTTTTAGATGCCAGGGGGCAAGTTTAATGTCCCCTTTTGTATTTTTTTTAACAGGAGTCAAATAGATGAGCGTTATAGACAGTCGAGCTATTGCACTTATTGATTGTGATTCTTTTTATGTTTCCTGTGAACAACTTATAGACCCCCATTTAAGGTATAAGCCTGTTTGCGTAATGAGTAATAATGATGGCTGCATTGTAGCCAGATCTAAAGAAGCCAAAAAACTGGGTGTTAAAATGGGCATGCCAGTTTTTCAAGCTAAAAAAGATTTTCCACAGGTAATTTATATATCAGGAAGGCTTGACCTTTATGGAGAAATTTCAAATAGGGTAATGAATATACTTAAAAACTACACGCCAGAAGTAGAAATTTATTCCATTGATGAAGCTTTCGTAGATTTAACAGGCTTAAGAAAACTTTATAAAAAGTCTTACTTACAAATTGCAGACAGTATAAGAACAGAAATTAAAAAAAGTGCTGGTATACCTGTATCAATAGGAGTAAGCTCTTCTAAAGTTCTTGCCAAACTGGCTACTAATCGTGCTAAAAATGGAGACGGTTTTTATAGAATTAGCTTTAGAGGCATAACAGAAGAACTAAAACGCACACAGTTGATAGAAATATGGGGATTCGGAAATAATACATGTGCCCTGCTTAACAAGTTTGGAATCTTTTCCGCATATGAATATACACTTCAAAACGATAGCTGGATTAAAAAAACCCTGGGTAAAAAAGGGCTGGAAATAAAATACGAATTAATGGGAGAATCTATTTACCCTGTAACAGATAAAATAAACCTTCCTAAAACAATACAAAAGACCAGTTCATTTGCATCTTTTACTTCAAATAAGCATTACATCAGAAATGCACTGCACTATCATGCACATAGGGCATGTAAAAAACTTCGAAAACATAAAATAAAAACCAACCTCGTAGGAATAATGCTTAAAACCAAAAATTTTAAAGTATATTATGGCAGCAAAGTTCTTTTATATCATACTGACTGGGAATTTGAAATTTTCAATACCGTAGATAAAATATTTCAGGAAATATTTGTAGCAGATATAATCTACAGAAGCTCTGGTATAACGCTGGGAAACTTTGTTGAAGCAAGTAATTCTCAGTTATCATTGTTTGAAAATAATTTAAAACAAGAAGCACACAGTAAGTTAGGCACTATCTGGGATAGCCTGGAAGAAAAATACGGCAGAAATATTCTTTCTGCCGGCGCATATATTGAAAAAGCAAACTTAAAATATGATAATAACTCTAATATAGATTCAAACTAGAAACTATTTCCATTCTCCCATAAGTATAAAAGGGGCCCAGAAGTATGGATTAGAAAATTTATCCGATTTAAGTAACTGTATCTGTGCCTCTTTTAAAGATTCTGCTTTTGTTTTACCAGACACAAGATTCTTATAAAAACCTTCCATAAGAATCGAAGTACTTTTATCACTAACCTTCCATAGTGAAGCAATAACTGATGGAGCAGCAGCAAGCTCGAATGCAGAAGCCAGAGCACTCACTTCAGCTCCCTTTGTTTTTCCTATAGCACTATCACATGCTGACAGAACTACTAAATCTTTATCAGAAAAATCATAGGCCATTATATCACCTATAGATAATTGATTTTCAGCGCCTTTGCCTGAAAACAATAGTTTAGAATCATCAGGATCATCATTGTTAAGTAAACCATGAGTTGCCAGATGAATTATTTTATAATTATTATCAATTTCCTCTTCAAAAGCAGATTTACTTGCCTTTTCTCTTAAATAAACTTTCGGATTATTAAAATTCTCAGCTATTGCCTGAACTTCTTCTTCAGCCTCTGGCAGATCTTCAGTAGCATTACCAAAAGCTAAAAGGCTTACAATATCATCAGTTTGCTGACCAGCAATTTTTAAACCAGTTGAACTTGTAGCATTAACCACTGCATATTTCTCTGCCAGAAAGTTTTTGCCGTCATATAGTGCCTGAAAAGGTATATATCTAAGATTTTCATATGGGCTTATTACCAGTACTTTATAGTCTTTAATATCATTTTCAATAGGCCTGATTAATAAATCATATAATTTTGAAGATTTTTCAAGGAATACGTTGTAGTCTTTAGCATATATTGCCTTTCTAAAACTGATTAAATAACTAACAATTTTATCTTCCGGAGCCAACTTAACAACTTTGTAAACTGGAGGATTGTTTCCGGGGGGGCCTACAAATATCATAATCTTATCTTCAAAAATTACTGGTTCAATTAAAACAGTATCTTCAGGCAATCTAGTCTGAATCGTTCTAATATTAGTAGGTTTAATCGCAACATATTGCAATAAATCAGGGTTTTCTTGCTGAATATTAAGTGCCATTTTTTGAAATTCAAGACGTTTTTGCTGTAACTGTTCTTTTAAATCTTTTACAGCTTCAGTATTCTGACCTTCTTCAGGCTTTGAAAGTTCTTGAGAAAGTTTTTCATTTATATTAGATGTTTCAGATTTAATCTCATTAATCTTTTTTAAATCTATAAGTTTTTCGTTTACCTTATTTTCAGGCTTATTTAAAAAATGGGCAGTAAGATAATCACTCTGTTCAGAGATCTTTGCGAACTCAATCAGGTCTCTGGCCCCTACAGCATCACCTGATTCTAATTTAAGATCTGCTGCTTCTTTAAATAATTCTTGTTTAGTTCGAATATAAAGGTTTTTATCTGTTTTAAGACTGATAAAACCAGATATCTTCTTGACCTCTTCGATTGCTTTATCATAATATTCAAGTGCTTTCTCTTTATTACCTAATTTATTATAATTATCAGCCAGATTATAGTAAATTATCCACATATTTTGATTATAAATTGACTCTTTCAAAGCTGCAGCCTTCTCATAAAATTCAACAGATTTATCATAAAGGTTTAGTTGACGATAATCATTAGCTATACCATTGTAAAGGCCTGATAAAAACTGATTAAATTTGTGATCCTCAGCAACCTCAATTAATGCCATTCTTATTTTTATAAGTTTTTCCATTTCTTCTTGAGAATTAAGTTTTTTGCAAAAAGTATCTTCTTCTGCAATTAACTTAAGCTGGTTAACAACTTCAGTTTCTTTGTTATTTGACTTTAAAGTTGACTCAAGCTGTCTTAAATCAAGCGATAATTGATCCTGAAGATTTTGTAAATCAACACAAGTTCTTACTAAACCGTTACGAAGAGATAATAATTGATCATATGCAGCTAAAGCTGTATCTATTGAATTTGTCTCTACTGCAATATCAAAAGCACTACCAAAATATTTCATTGCTAAATCTAAAGTTTCATACTTTTCTATCAAACTACTTTTAAACTCAGCCTGTTTTATAGTTGATATACCCAGATTTAAATAAGTTTTAGAAAGTTGTTTCTTGTTATTCAGTTTTTTATATATTTCAGCAGCCTTATCAAGGTTTTCAATTGCTTTATCAATATCTTCTAAAGTGATATAAATAGTAGCAATGTTATTAAGTGTATCTGCATAGAGGGTTTGATCCTGATAGTTCTTAGAAATCTCAATAATTTTTTTATAAGATTCTATAGCTCTGTCATTCTCATTTTTGTATGAGTATATATTAGCAAGATTAGAGAGGACTGAGAGCTCATATTCCTGAATTCTAGTTTTCTTAGCAGCTTCATAAGCTTTTTCAAGGTTTTCCAATGCAGTTACATAATTAGCCTGAGAAACATATAGATTGCCAATATTGTTATAACCTGAAATTATTCCATAAGCATAATCAATTGATTTTGAAATTTCCAGAGCTTTTGAATAAAATTCTTCTGCTTTATCATATTCATATTGCGTTGCATAAACTAGGCCTATAGCATGTAATATTGATCTTTCAAGTTTTTTGTCATCAGAACTACCCAGTAATTCTTTAGCATTAAGATATTTTTCCAGTGCTTTATTAGTATCACTTAATCTTAAATATGTATCTCCAATACATTTAATATATTTTGCTTCATTTCTAAGATCTTTATCTGCTTCAGCCTTAAGAAGAGCTTTTTCAAAAAGTTCTCTGGCTTCCAGATATTGGGCATTATCCATTAGTTGTCTTTCCTGGGGCAAATAAAAATATTCATCTTCCTCTGTTTGAGCAAAAGACAACGGAACAAATATTAACATACAAAGCAATAATACTAACGATAATAGCTTTTTAATCATCTAATAACCTCTTCAATTTTTATGTTTTTTTTACTTTTATTCAGATGCACTTTCGGGTTCATATTTAGATTTTGAAGCTGCATCATATAATTTTTCTTTAAAATCAATTAACTCCTGGTCATCAGGATATTTTGATAATACTTTATTGAGCCTGTTAACAGCATCATGCCATACTGCATTATCAACAAATACATTCATTTCAGCTATAGCTTTTTCGTCTTCGTCTTTTGTTTTAATGGTATTTAACTCTTTAATAATACCTGTTTTATCCTGTTTAGATAAAATATAAAAATAAACGGGAAGCGTTTCTTCTCCCATAATTTCATTTTCATACTTCGGTCTATTAACTTCAAATGTATATATTGAGCCCTCTTTCAAAAGACCTTTTTCGGCTGGCTGGAAAGTAAACTTATTTGCGGAAACATCCCAGGCCTCGTAAATTTTTTTCTCACCTTCACCGAGTTGTTTTATAGCAACCCTGCACTTTTCTTCTTCAGAACATGCTGGTTGAAGCCACTCAAATGTAGGGTGTGTATCATAAACAACCGATGCATATGGGGTCAGGAAATTTCCAGGTCTTGCGGCTCCTATAGATGTATTTTTAGGCACGGCAGCAGAAAAGTTTGGAGGTATATCAAAACTCTTTATTTTAAAGTTTTTCTTTGCAAAAACTGTACCAGGTATTAACAATGCCATTAACAAAAGTCCTACTACAACTCTAGCTCTTATTCTCATTTTTTTCCTCCTTCTTTTGCTCAATAGTATATATGTTTACTTCTTTTTCTCTACCTTTAACTTTTTTCGAAGCTAAGTATTTAAAATTAAATTTATCTTTAACTATATCATAAGTATCCTCAGAAACAATAATTCTGGTATCAAATTCTTTATTCAAGCCTTCCAGACGCGAGGAAAGGTTAACAGTATCACCCAGGGCAGAATACTCCATACGTTTTGAAGAGCCAATATTACCTACTATTAACTCTCCCGTATGTATACCAACACCAATTTTAATTTCTTTATATTTATTTTTCCACTTTTTGTTCAATTTTGTTACAGCATCAAGCATCTTTATTGATGAGCTAATAGCGTTGTATGCATCCTGTTCAATGCTTCCTGCGCTGAGAGGAACACCATATAAAACCATTAACCCGTCACCAATAAACTTATTTAAATTTCCATTATTCTCATATATAATTTTTGCCATATCTTCAAAATATTCATTTAGCATTTTCAGTAAATCTTCCGGGTCACTATTTTCCGAAATAGTTGTAAAGCCTCTTATATCTGAAAATAAAACAGTTGCTTTTAGTTTTTCACCACTAAGTTTGATTTTATCTTTGTTTGACCATATGAGTTCCGCTACATCCGGTGAAACATATCTATCAAACAGATTCATAAGCGTTATTTTATCTCTTTCAACAATTCTCTTTTCTCTATTTTCTTTTATATATTTAAATGCATATACAACAGGTATAGAAATTAAAACAATAGCTGTAGAAGTTCCAAGTGACATAATAATTGATAAGCTTGTAAATAAGTATAACCCCATTATATATGATATTATCAAAACTGCTAAAACAGAAATAATAGCATA
>JBFMGH010000542.1:0-6606 GCA_040752795.1 Cyanobacteriota bacterium | reverse complement strand
CACCTTTAATTATTTTTGCATTTATTGGTTTACCAGCCATATTATTCCTCAAACAAACTATAATATAACTTAGTTATTATATCATAATTTTACTATCTATTTATTACTTATGTGGAAAAGTATAATTATGAGTTTTAAGGCTAGCCTATATGCAATACAAATATATTACAAAAGGAATCCACTATAAGGAGGTTACTTTATTATGAAAATACTGTTATTTCATTGATATGATTAGAACGATTTGAGAATGAGAATGAAAATAAAAGTATTAGTTATAATTGTTCTTCTAAATGCGATGTTGCTTAATGCCTGCATGAAAAAAGAAGTTGGAGATAAAATTTTAGGTATTGAGAAACAACCTGATGTAGAAGAAAATGTTGATAACGAAGAAGTTATACATTTTTATACAAAAGAAGCCAGATATTATAAGACATTAGGCGATCAACATCTTGAAAAAGGTGAAATAGAACAAGCTGTTGAGAGGTATGAAAAATCTATAAAAACAGATCCCAAGTTTTATCAGGCTCACAGGGCACTTGGAGAAATATATGAAAAGCAAAAAGACTATGATAATGCAATAAAATATTATAAAAATTCAATAGATTTTCACCCAGATGATCCTAAAATTCTTTATAAACTTGGTAATTTCTATACATACCAGAAGGATTATGATAAAGCAATAAAAATATACGATGAAGCAATAAAATTAACACCAGATTTTGCAGAAGCTTATAGAAATAGAGGCCTTGCATATAGTTTAAAAGGAGACACTGACAAAGCAATTAGTAGCTATATGACTTCTCTGATGAATAATTCTAAAGATCATATTACATATTATAACCTGGGGAATGCTTATTCGCTAAAATGCCCTGAAGGTAATAGTATCTTTGACTATTTTAATGACAAAAACTGCAGGGAAGCAATTGACTCTTATAAGCTGGTAATAGATATTAATCCTGAATATGTCAAAGCTTATGCTAACCTTGCAGCCTTGTATCAGAAAAAAAAGAAATATGACCTTGCAAAAGAATATTATGCAAAAGCCTTAAAGCTTGAACCAGAAAATAAAATATTACAAGAGGCTATAAAAAATATTGAATCACCACCAAAAGAACCAGAAATAAAAAAAGATAATGAAGAAAAACATGATACAAAAGCTGGTAATAATAATCATGATACTAATAAAGACAACAATAATAATATGAATAATACTGAAAACCTTAACGAAGAAACAAATGAAATAGAAAATATCCTAGATTAATGGGTTTTTAACACAAAAGTAGTTGGTAAAAGACGTTATATTAGTGTGTTGAATACACTTTAATTATAACGAATTATTACAATATTGTTTATTAAGTGTCACAAAAACAATTTTTCTTGCGTTAATAAATTATTAACATAATCATATAAATTACAGGGAATTTTATTTAGGGTCAAAAGCGGGGTGTGTTAGAGTATGACGTTATTAGCTTCACTAGGACAAAGGTTAACTCCAAAAAACGTTACACTTGGCGTTATAATGACAAATATGGTCTGTCGCCCTACAATTACTCTTTCAAACAAGCAAATACCTGAAGAGACCAGAAGATATACAGCAACAAGAGAGTTTTTTACGGAGCTCTTTGGTTTAGCGTCAACCTTTACTTTTGCTACTGCAGTTGAAAAATTTGTTCCTAAAATAATTGCAAAGAAATTTTTTAATACTGAATTAACACAAAAACTTATGGACCAGATTAAAAACACTGGCTGGGATAAACTTACAGCAGTGCAAAAGAACTTAAGAGGGGTTATATTAGGATCATCTTTTGTGGCCACAGCCCTGGCAGTAGCAATAATAACACCACTCATAAATAATATTGTTTTAAATAAAATGCTTGGTAAAATTATGGGCAAAAAAACGCAGGAATCATCTCAAAATAATAATGATGTCTTTGTAAATAGTCAAAATAATAAAACTTCGATAACTTTTGAAACTAATAGCGATTCATTTAATAATTTTGTTAAACTTTATAATGCTTCTTTAGCATCTAAGAATGAATAATAGAAAAAAATTATTTAGAAGTATTAAATTTTTTTTTAATTAAATTAATATAATCTTTAGCTTCTTCAATATCTTGAGTGATAAATTTATCTTCTGGTTCAAGGTTTTGTGCGACCTCGTATTCTCTAATGCTTTTTTTCATGTATTTTATTGCGTCTTTATATTTTTCTTCTTTCTTTAATACCCTGCCTTTTTCAAGATAAGCTTTAGCCAGATAAAGTCTGGCTGAATATAAATCAGGGTTAATTTGTTTTGCTTGTTCAATATACTTGATAGCAAGATCAATATTATTGTCATCAAAAAGGTATATATGGCCTATTTTATAATAAGGCCAGTCAAATTCAGGAGATTCCTCAATTGATTCAAGAAAATATTGTCTGGCTTTTTCAATTTTTGAAGCTTTCCATGCTTCAACCCCTTTTTTATGAAGTATAATAGCTTGCTCTGAAATGTCATCTGATTTGGGTAATCTTGTTTTAAGGTAATGTTTGGCTTTTTTAGCTTTGAAGCCACCGGGGTCTTCTTCCATAGCCATATTTAAATAGTTTTTAGCCTCATAAATGTTTCCTTTTTGGGTTTCTTTAACACCTTCTGCATAATAATATGAGGAAGTGAAAGAATTATAAGAAATAAATATGCCTGCTATTGTTGCTATGAGTATGATTGCACATATAGCAATGGCTATAAAAACTTTTTTAGTAATGTTATTAAATTTTTTATTTAATACTTGTTCATTTGTTTTCATTTAGCTCACCTGAATAAGATCTATTGTATAATTCATTTAAATAAAAGTATCAGGTATTAGCGACTCAGTCAGGTAAGGTTTAAAAGATCATCAGAGCTTGATTTTAAACTAGATATTATTTGTTTTACGTGTTTATTGAATTTTCATATTATTAAGTATAAGTCTTAAATATAAGTGTATTATAAAAATAGGGGATTCAAAAATAAAAAATAATTTAGATTTTAAAAATAAATTCTATTTATATTCATAAACAAAGTTAGATCAATTATTTAAAAAAAACTCTATTTTTTATCGTTATCAAAAGTTATTTAGTGCTATATTATTCTTGTAAAGATATAATTTTGTAGCTACTAAAATGATAAATTGTAATACAGATATCAATAATTCCAGCAATTCTTTAATAACAAAAGATATAGTTGATAGGCTTATAGAAAGTCTGGGAGATAATAATGTATTGACCTCTCCCGAAGAGCTTTATTGCTATTCATACGATGCAACAGCATTTGAAGAGCAAGTCTTTATGCCCGGAGCTGTGGTATTACCTCAAAATATTGAACAAGTTCAAGCAATAATGAAAATTGCAAATGAATATTCAATTCCTGTTATAGCTAGAGGGGCTGCAACAAATTTGTCAGGTGGATGTGTTCCTGTTAATGGAGGTATTATATTGCATCTAGCGCAAATGGATAAAATTATTGTTATTAATAAAGAAGATCTATTTTGCAAGGTGCAAGTTGGGTTGGTGACTGAAAAGCTTCAGAAAGAAGTTGAAAAAATAGGTTTATTTTTCCCTCCGGACCCTGCTAGTTTAAGGGTTTCTACAATTGGTGGTAATATTGCTGAGTCTTCAAGTGGTCCGAGGTGTTTAAAATATGGTGGTATTAAAGATTATGTTTTGGGGCTTAAAGTTGTTCTTGCTGATGGAAATATAATAGAAACGGGTGGTGTTACAGTTAAAAACGTTACAGGTTATAACTTAACACAATTATTTGTGGGTTCGGAAGGGACCCTTGGAATTATATGTGAAGCTACTCTTAAATTAATACCTTATCCTGAGTATAAAAAAACTATGTTAGCTGTTTATAACAGTATTGAATCTGCTGCTCAGACTGTCTCAGAAATAATTGCAAACAAAATGATACCTACAACATTAGAATTACTTGATAAAAAAACCATGCAAACTATTGAAAAGTATCATTCAACAGGTTTACCTATTGATGCAGAAGCCTCATTATTAATAGAAGTTGATGGATTCAGAGAAGGTGTTGAGAGTCAGGCGAGTAAAATTGTTGAAATCTGTAAAAAGATGGGTGTAAGAGAGTTTAAGATAGCCCAAACAATTGAAGAGTCAGAAGAGCTATGGTTTGCAAGGCGTTCTGCTTTTGCAGCTGTTGCAAGATTAAAACCAAATGTTGTCGTTGAAGATGCAACAGTTCCAAGGTCAAAAATTCCTGAAATGGTTAAAAGAATCAATGAAATAGCAAGTAAATATAATCTAACGGTTTGTTTAATGGGCCATGCTGGTGATGGTAATTTACATCCTAATATATCTTGTGATCTGAGAGATAAAGAAGAAGCTGAACGAGTTGATAAAGCTGTAGAGGAAATTTTTAATGCTGCTATTGAACTTGGGGGAACTCTTTCTGGAGAACATGGTATTGGTTTAGCAAAATCAAAGTTTATGCCAAAAGTTTTAAATGAAGCAACTATTTCTTTAATGAAACAGATAAAAAATACTCTGGATCCCAAGAATTTGTTAAACCCAGGAAAGGTCTGGTAATTGAATCAAACAGAATTAGCAAAATATAAAGATAAAATTGATCATTGTACCCGGTGTGGGTTATGTCAGGCGGTGTGTCCGGTTTTTGATGCGGCCAAATCAGAAATAGCTGTGGCCAGAGGCAAATTAGCCCTGATGCATGGGGTGTTGTCTGGTCGTCTTGAGTTTTCACCATTGGTATCAAAATATATTGAACTATGTGCTGGCTGTTCAGCCTGTCAGGAGTTTTGCCCGAGTGGTGTATCAACTGATGAAATATTTCTTGCAGCAAAGGAATTTATTGCAGATAAATATGGTCTTAGCCTACCTAAGAAGGCTATAGTTAAGGCTTTCTCTTCTGATAAAACGCTTAATTTCTTTTCAATATTGTTAAATTTATATTCCAGTTCCAGGGCCGGCTTTCTTGCAGAAATGACACCGGATTCTGTTCCTTTTATTTCAAAGTTAAAACTGTTAAATTCCCAGCTAAATGGTAAAGTTAAGCTTAAAATAGACAAAATTAATATTAAAAATTCAAAACCAATCTTTAAAATAATTTATTTTCCTGGTTGTATTAATAAATATGTTAATCCTTCAGTAGCTAATGCAGTTGTTGAGCTATTGAAAAGTAGTAATTGTGATTTAATCACCTTTGACAAATTACTTTGTTGTGGTATGCCAGCAAAAAATGCAGGTGCTTTAAACGTAAGCAGGCAGTTAGCAAAACACAATATAGAACTATTTACATCGGAAAATTTTAGCAATTTTGATTTTATTTTGGTAGACTGTGCTTCTTGCGGTTCAATGCTTAAATCTTACGTTGACTTATTTTCAGATAATACTGAAATCAAAGATAAATCTTTGTTGATAAGAGATAAAATAATAGATATAAACGAGTTATTACTTAAGCTTGATATTGAATACCCTGTATCTAAAAAAGATATAACTGTTACGTATCATGATCCCTGTCATTTAAGAAGATCACAAAATATATATAAAGAGCCAAGGGCATTATTATTAAATATAAAAGGCATTAATTTTGTTGAAATGCAAAATTCTGACACATGTTGCGGAGCAGCTGGCAGCTTTTGCATTACTCATAGTGATATTTCTACTAAGATTTCAACTAAAAAAGCAGATAATATTATTTTAACTGGAGCTGAAATAGTTTTAACCTCTTGTCCATCTTGCAAAATAGGTTTAACCCAGGGGTTATTAGCGCGCAATAAGAAATTAAATATTTATCATCCTGTTGAGCTTTTGCATAAACTTAATTTTAAAAATACATGACCCTGATTAACTACTTTATCCATGAGAATACAGGTGAAATCAAATAAAAAGAACTCCTTGCAAACTGTTTGAATTTTAATGTATGTAGTTGTGATTGCATCATAATATGTTTTTGTTTGCAGTCTATTGACCACTTATTGTATCCGCAGGTAATAGGAATAGAGTCAAAAGGAGAGTCAGGATATTTTCTACAAAGAGTTGGTCTGTCTTCGTAAATCATACAATTATTAGGTTGTCTTAAAAATCGACATTTATAAAAATAAATATCTTCAATATTAATGTCAGGTCTGGAGATTGCAATTTCCATGCAGGCATTATAAGCATCTGGCATTAAATTTTTA
Source organism: Cyanobacteriota bacterium (assembly GCA_040752795.1). Classification (GTDB taxonomy): domain Bacteria; phylum Cyanobacteriota; class Vampirovibrionia; order JBFMGH01; family JBFMGH01; genus JBFMGH01. The sequence goes on along the minus strand of JBFMGH010000542.1, from coordinate 430 downwards.
ACATCTTCGTGAGAATAATATGGGTAAAAGATATTAAAAAAATCTTTTAGATTTTGATTAATTTTAGCATTATTGATTTTTATCCATGGCTTTACAGATGTAGCTGCTTTACAACAGTAAGCCATTCTGTTACAACTTGTAGGTTTTTTAATATTTAGTTTTTCTTCCCAGATATCCACTAATAATAGTTATTTTCCTGTGTAGTAATGCTAAAGAACAAGTGATAATTCTAACAGCTATAGAACAAAACTTAAACAATTTATATATTCAGTATTGTAAAAGTAAAAAATATATGATACAAATAAAAGCAACAATTAAGGGCCTGTAGCTCAGTTTGGTTAGAGTGCCTGCCTGTCACGCAGGAGGTCGCGAGTTCGAGCCTCGTCAGGCCCGTTTTTTTTTGTTCTTTTCATCTTAAATATTAAATAAT
>JBFMGH010000541.1:0-6669 GCA_040752795.1 Cyanobacteriota bacterium | reverse complement strand
AATACACGAAAATAATATACAATATAAAATATCAGAGATCAATGGCTGAGCCTGATACTATTTTTCTACTACCTTTGTTATTTTGAGCATTTATTCAGTTACATATAAGTCTATCAAAATGAGATTAATAAAGAACCATCAGGGAAGTGCAAAGCTTTAAATGAATCTTTATACTCTCGTTACACCCGGTATAACCTGATTATATATACAATAATGCATAAAAGTATCCGCAATAATTTATTGAGGCCTATTAATGTTAAGTGGAAAAGATAAAACTATGATTGCAAGTTAAGTTTGCTTACAACTTCTTCTGTTATAAATAAATGATTACTGCTTCTTCTATCACCTTTTCTTCTGCCTGCTGTGTCGGACCTTTGTTTGCTGAAATCAAAAGTATTATCATTAGCTTCTTGTGAGTTTTGAAGCGTTCTTCTATCAGCACCGTCTCTTCTGTCTCCACCTCTTTTATCTATAACTACTCTATCAGTTCCGAAATCATCTGCTAGATCATCATAAAGAGATGATAATGACTTATCTATAACAACCTTAGCATCTGTATCTGCATTGGATTTTATGAAATTAGATAATTTTTGTATAAAAGAAGATTTATTTTCCTCATATTGAGATAAGAATTGTATTTGTTTGACCTCTTTTTTAGCTTCTTGTTTTTTATTTTCATTTTGAGTTTCTGATTTCTTCAGGTCTACTTGAAGGTTCTGTATTTCATTAGAAATTTGATCAGTTTCTTTCTTTTTAAGTTCTATATTAAGATGAGCTTCTTTTAGATCTTCTTTCAACTTATTAATTGAGTTTTCATTAGAGTTTTTGATATCAGCAATAACGGATTCTTTAGAGCTGGTTTTAATTTCTTTATTTATTACATCATATTGATCTTTAATGTTGTTAATGGTATTCTCAACTTCCTGGAAAGTCTGGTCTATAGCGCTAAATTGGGTATCAATATTTTCAAATGTTTCCGTTATTTTTGCTATTTGGGCAGACTGTGCCTCTATGGCTGCTTGTTCTTGATTTATTGCGGTTAATGCTGCTTCCTGTTTTTGTTTCTCTTCAGTAATAGCTTTATGTTCATTTAATAGAGTCTCTACTTCAGCGCGTTTTTCTGGTGGAACATCATTTAAATTAATTTGGCTTATATCTTTAATGTTAGTTGCCTGATCTTTATTAGCTGCTTCATCCTTGCCAGTAATACTTTTATATAAGATAGAGCCAACACCAGCAGCTGTTGCAATAGGCAACCCTAAACCTAAAGAACTAGCACCTAAAACACCAGCCGTTGCCCATTTTGCGTAGTCACCCAGTGAATCTAATATAGAGTCTTCTTTCTGGTTTAATTCCTCGATCTTTGACTTAATAGCTATTTCTTGCTCATTCATTTGAGTTTTCTGAGTTTCTATAGAGGTTTGTTTTTCTTTCATTGATTGAACAGAATTGTCCATTCCTTCTTTAAAAAGGCCCCAGACCCCTTTGATGGAATTAAAATAGCCAAATACAGTATTTTCAGCTGGTTTAACAGATTGCAGCTTGGCTCTAAGCTCTTCTTCAGAATATTTATCTTTTTCAGGGTTAAGTTTAACATATGCGTCTTCAGAAAACTTTTGAAAAGCTTTCATTGCTTCAGTGTTATCTTCAATTTTTTTAATTTCTTTAGCTCTTTGTACGAATTCAGACAGGGTTTCTTTTTTCGCTAATAAGGCCTGGCGTTCCTGTGGGTTTGAGCAGGTTTCAAGTTTTTGATCTATGCCTTGTAGTGCACCTTGAAGAGATTGAATTGACGTATCAAGTAGTTTGAAAGCCGCATCCTTTGCTACGCCTTCTAGCTGTGCTTTTTTACTTTCAAGTGACTGCATTTTACTTACAAGGGCATTTAGTTTAAATAATGCACTTGTAAGCATGCTATCATTAAAGTGGCGGTTAATCATTTGTGAATCAGCCTTAATACCTTCCCATTTTGATATCATCCCAATAAATTCACTCATTCTTTGCTCTGATCTCTTTGCAGAAATATCGGCAAAGATTGCTTCTGTCTCTGCGGACTTAATTTTGTCCATTGCATTATTAAACTCAGCCATTTTACTGGCCAAGATGCTTTGAATATGCTGTTTAGAAATAAATTCTGTCATAAACTGAAACCACAATTAACCCTTATTTATATAAAAACAAATAAATATATATTATTGATATAGTAATTGTAAATAGAGTAGTATTTGCAACAAAAATTAACGTTTATTGTTCCTTTTCAAGCAACATATTTTTGACTATTTGTTGTGTTATATTTTGTTAAAGTCGTTTAAAACAACATTTATATTGAGCAGGTATTTTAACTAGCGTTGCTATGAAGCTAATCAGCCATTTTATGGTTTAATTAAGCCTTTGAGGGATAGTATTGTAGTTTAAATATTATTATTAATAATCTTTAAAATTAAAAATTAAGACGACAGCTATATTGCTAAAATTTCTGATAGAAAGAGTTTTAATAATAATTGAATAATCATAAACTATATTTTGCATTAAAATAACAAAATATTAAGCAATTTTAAAACCTGAAAAAACTCTCAAATATGGTGATTTAAATATTATGCTATTTACTCAGGCTATTTATTGCCCATCTTTTAATAGATTTGTAAAATATATTTTAGGTGGACTAATTTTATATATCATCTAGATGAAGGTTAATGTTAAAAAGTAAAAAATCTATATTACAGATAAGCTTGATTTTGAGGTGAGCTAATGAATTTAAGAACAAACCTGCGTAATTCAAATATTGAAGAATTTAAAGATCCAGGTATTTTGAACGGGGTACTGACTTTTGTTAAAGGTTTAATTTCATTTGATAGAGAAGATGATAAGGCTGTTGGGCTTCTAAAATATAAAGATAATGAGTCTATTCAACCAAGAGCTAATAATCCTGCATTTAAAACTATTGCTTCGAATAGTCCTCTGTTTAATAATAATAGACAATTAAACGTTCCAAGAAGGTCTAGAACTCCCGTATTTGTTGATAAATCTTATTAATACGGAATCAATTCCTAATTAAAGGAATAATTAAAGTGGTTAGAACTATTAACAATTACCTTAAAAACCTATATTTAAATTATTTCGTTAAATGTAAGCATAAAAAAATTACTAGTTCTAATAAATTGAGCTTTTGTCCTGATTGTGGAGAGAGAATAGAATTAAAATGGTTTGTTGCAGAATGTTCTACTTGCAAAACTCAAAGAGAAACGTGTTTGTTTTTTGGTAAACCCTTTTCATTAAAGAATAAATGCCCTGTTTGTAATTCGCAAAGCTATAAGATAATAAAAGTCAACACTTTAAATGCATTTAAATCTACTAATTTTGCACTATTAAAGAATGAGATTAAAACATTTGAAACATTTATTGCTGCTAATCCTGTTTCTTTATCAGCAAAATCAAAATATTTTAAGCCTGTTAAAAATAATTTATCTTTTCAGGGTTTATATAAAATAAATACAAACCTTATAAAATAAGCAAAGATATTTATATATAATTATCATCAATTATTCTGTAGTTTGCAGTAGTTATATTGTTAATGTGAAATCCACAAGTCGGGCAATGTATACCCTGTATTTCTGCCTGAAACCTTAAAGAAACCTCTGGTAACCCTTTGTTACCAAATCTTGATATCTTTTGTTCCAGGCATTTAGGGCAATAATATAACACTTCTAAATACATTTACTTACCTTGTCATTCAATTTATTCTTGGAATCTATCATTACTTTCAAGGAATAGTATAGCAGTTATTACTTTCAAGTATCTTTTTAGAACAATTTATTATACTGAGTTATTTTATTATACTAATCCTGCAAATGAAACATACTTTCCCTATGCACTACGTGGGAAAACTACGCCCTGTAATTTTCTGAATCTATAATTAATTTCAGGGAACGCTGAATAATGGCATTTTTTTAATATAATATTTTTACAAATTTATTTACAAAAATAAGGGGAAATTTTATGAAGCTAAATAATCTTGATACCGATAATCTAATAAGGTTTAAAGGTTTAGACCCTAATTTTATGATACATCCTACAGATAAAGATGCCCTTGATGCCATTAAGCAAATACCTGTTCTTGATATTGTATTAAAAAAATTCCTTGAATATGGTTTTGAGCGTTTTATGTATATACAAAATATTGCTGATAACGTAAGAGTAAGTGAAAAACAATGTCCACGTATATACGAAATGCTTACTACTGCCTGTGATGTGTTAGAAATTGAAGTTCCTGAACTCTACATAAATCAGACTCCTGTTGCTAATGCCTATACAAGTGGTGTTAATAAACCATATATTGTTATTCATTCAGGTATTGTTGAACTGCTAGAAGATGATGAGGTTTATTCTGTAATTGCCCATGAGTTAGGACATATTAAATGTAATCACGTTTTGTATCTGACTCTGGCAAGGTTTTTGGCTCATATTATAACTGTTATTGGTCAAAGTACATTTGGGTTAGGAAATCTTCTAGGTTCTGGCCTTATAATGATGCTTTTAGAATGGTCTAGAAAAGCAGAATTTTCTGCTGATAGGGCAGCATTGTTAGCAGTACAGAACCCTGATATTATAACTAGTGTTAATATGAAAATGGCTGGTGGCTGTAAAGCTATTTATGAGCAGTTTGACAAAGAAGAGTTTCTTAAACAGGCTGATGATTACAGAGAATTAGACAAAGATACATTGAGTCAGATCTATAAAGTACTAACTATTGCTAATATGTCTCATCCTCATAGTATATTAAGGGCAAGAGAAGCACATGATTGGGCTAAAACAGAAGCTTTTCAGGAGGCTCTTAAAGGTAACTACCCAAAAACAGATCATTATTGTAATAGTTGTCATCAATCATTTACAGAAACATTTAAATTCTGTCCTAATTGTGGCGCTAAAAACGAAAAAGCTGAAGCATCTTGCCAAAATTGTCAGGCTAAAGACCAGGCGGGCAATAATTTCTGTTCGGTTTGTGGTACCAAATTAACATAATGCGAAAGAAATACAAATGTATTGGCTACCTTTGCAATAGTTCATTGTAATCTTTAGGGGTGTCAATATCAAATAAGATGCTGTCATTTTGAGATATAAAATATTCAATATCTTCAGGATAATCATTAAGAAGTTGCTTTAAGCCTGTGTCAGGGTTTGTATTTCTTGCGACATCAATATATTTCTTGTCAAATAGCACAGGGTGCCCTCTCTTGTTTAAATACGAAGGTATAATGATACCTTTGCAGCTTGAATTAAAAAAGAGGATTAAATTATTAATAAGATTAAAATTTATTTCTGGTTGGTCTCCAAGAAATAACATAAAAGCATCAGTTTTATTTGAGAGTTTATTAACACCTGTAATTACTGAAGTATGCATTCCTTGCTGAAAATACTGGTTATAAACAAGGTTAATTTTGTGATCAACAAGTTCTTTTTCTATTAATTCTTTGTTATAACCTGTTACAACAATTATTTCACTAATATCTGATTTTATAATTTCGTCAACAATATGTGTAATAACGGTTTTATTTTTATAAGGCAAAAGCTGCTTGAATTTACCCATTCTTGTTGATAACCCTGCTGCAAGTACTATTGCTGTTATGTTTGTCATTGTTGATCCTTGAATATTAATTATATTACTAATTTGTAGTTACTTATTATTATAAATTTTAATACAGGTAATTGTTATAGAGGATTTAATTGTCCAATGTTAGCTATATCGGTTTTAAATGATTTTTCATAATTTTTAAGAATCCTTATAATATATAAAAATTAAGATTTTAACAATATTCACAGATAACAAGAAAATAACTACAATACTAATTAAAGATAACAGTTGAGATAAAATATGAATCAGAAAAATTATGACCAGATTATAAAACAGTTAACTTTTCTATTTGATAATTATTATTTATCAAAAGAATATAAAAAAGTTCAAAATGACTTCCCCGAACAATTTCAAGCGATTCTCAATATGCGAAAATATTTATCTGAGATAAATAAAATTCAATGTAGCAATTGGCCAGCTATAGATTTTCTTATTATTGATGGATTGAGGAATGTTAATGATATTTTAGTTCCTTTTATAGTTGCAACTCTTTCCTCTTTATTTATTGTAAATCTCTTTAAAGATATATTTTACCTGGGGATATTTACACAAATAATTCCGTTATTAATAATAGTCGCACTGTTTTTTATTTTCCCTTACTTCTTGAAAGAGAAATTTAAAGAGTTTAAGGTGATCTTTTTTCAGATGGTAATTTTTTTGCCTGTTGCAATAGAGATTGTTAATATGCTTGAAATAGCCTTTATGAAGGCTGATACAGTTGTAATGTATTCAATATTACCTATTTATATTCTTTTTTTTATTGCATTAACGTCTTTATGTTTCAAAGTAACAAAAGACTACTGGTATAAAATTAGGCTGGAATCAATTTATAAGGTATACAATGCCTATAATAATAGAATTGACCTGGTTAATGGTAAAGTTGAAGAAATAAAACTTTTTACAAATTAAGGAGCAAAAATGGAAGATAAACAGGCAAAAACATGCCCTTTTCAAGATGAAAGACTTTGTAATGATAGTTGTGCACTATTTTTTCATTCTGATGAGCTTAACGAAACATTTAAAAATAAACTGAAGAGTAT
>JBFMGH010000540.1:0-15886 GCA_040752795.1 Cyanobacteriota bacterium | reverse complement strand
AAATTAGTGTTGCACATAAAGCAGAGGCAGTAATAGATAACGTAAAATTTAAACTGCATGATGTTTATAGCAAAATTAAGATTGAGCCAACAGCATATTTTAGAATTAAAAAGATAACTAATGGTGAGGCAAGAAACTTTGTTGATCATTCAACAGCAATTATGGCTGTTGAACCACCCCAGCCGGTTAAATAGTTTTTATATTTTAAATCAGGCAATATCACTGATAAAAGATATATTATCTTTTTCAGTTTCTATATATACCCTGTTTTTATATAAATTGGTTATTTCTAACAAAAAGTCATTAACAGAAGAAGGGTTTTGGTTCCACTTTTCTGCGAAAGACTTAAAAAATTCCGTCTCATAGTTGTGTTTTATAAGTAAATTAATCATTTCATCTTTGTCAAAATTGAAGTCACTCTCTATAAAAGCTCTCTTGCAGAGTTCATAGGGTGATTCTTTATAGTTTTTATCTCGATCAAAAACATAAGGAATAACAACTGTCCTTTTATCATTAACAAATTTTGCAGGGTAAGTAGAACAAATTACGGGCCTAATATTGTAAATTCCACATCTTGCAAATACTGATTTTGTTATATCTTCTGAAATCCACTCTTGTAAAAAAATACACTTTAAACTGGTTTCATATATGGTACTTTTGACTCTTTTTAATTTGATTCTATATAAATGTTTGCAACTATTATCTGTAAATGCAAATAAAGCTTCGCTTTTTGAAACATTTTGAATATAGTCTTCATCTGTATATTCAGCAACATTAAGAAAAAAAGATGGTGGAACGTCTAAAGTCCTTGATATTTTAATGATATCGTAACCTGTAAGTCCAACATCATATCTTCTACAACACCCTGCCATACAGTTGGTGCATAATGTCATATTTTAATCTTTCTATTTGCACAATATAAGCTGTATACAAAAAACTTATATCCTAAAATTTCTTTTATAACAAATAATTTATGGTTTAAAATGCATCTAATGTAACAATAATGTAACCAAAGATAGAACCAATAATTATTGCATTATATTTAATGTGGTAATTAAATATATATTTCTCCTTTAAGATAGCAAATGACCTGACCTGAAATGCTAACTCTATCATTAATAAGTTCACATTTAAGCAACCCTCCACGATTTGAAACTTGCCTGGCAATAAGTTTTGTTTTGTTTAGTTTATTGCTCCAGTATGGAATCAGTGTGCAATGTGCAGAACCAGTTACAGGGTCTTCTAATATGCCAGCCTGAGGGCAAAAGAATCTTGATACAAAATCAATATCATTATTACCAGGAGCAGTTACTATTACTCCGAGTGTATTTAACTTTGCAATTTCATTAAAATCAGGGGTTAATTCAATAATATCTTCCTCTTTTTCAAATAGTACTAGCATATCTCTAGAGCACATAACTTCTTTAAAGGGTTTGCCCAGCGCTTTATTAAGGTTATGGGGTACTTCAATTTTTTCAGGCGGCCTGGAAGGAAAATTCATTTCTAGCCACTTCCCGGCTTTTTTGACAGTTAAATCACCTGAAAATTTTGAAAAAAAAGTTATAAAATCTTTTTCAGTTTCAAGAATATTTAAAACCACTTCAGCAGCAGCTAAAGTAGCATGGCCACAAAGGTCAACTTCGCAGGTTGGAGTAAACCATCTTAGTTCATATTTGTCTCCGGTGGCTATGAAAAAAGCTGTTTCAGAGAGATTGTTTTCTGCTGCTATTGACTGAAGTATTTTGTCATTCAACCATTCATCTAAAACACATACTGCTGCAGGGTTACCTTTGAAGGCAACATCTGTAAATGCGTCTAATTGGTAAATTGGTAATTTCATTGGTTTATCCTTTATTTAATTATACTTATCCTTGAAAGTAATTTATAGATTATGGATTATAGGGGCCAAGCGTTTTCGCTAGTATAGCTGGTAAGAACACCCTATTGCATTCTATTAGTATAGATTCATTATTTATGTGGAACAGTATATTTGATATTTAAGATTTAGTTTAACATATAAAATCTTTCTTGCTTTTTTCAGGCAATTGAAATAAATTTTGATCAGAAATGTTTATTTGGTTGTTAAAAAGGGGTTTACTATTATGAAAAAAATTAGTTTAAAGCTTTATTTTCTTTTATTGATAGCCATTGTAGCTATATTTTTGAATTGCAATTTAACTCTGGCTGAAAGTAAAGTGTTATCTGGTCAGGCTTTTGACGTGTTTAAAATTGGTGATAGCATTATTGATTTTCAAAACAAAATAAAGCAAAGCTCATATAATAATTGGTCATTTAAACATAATAAGCTTGATAGGTGGAATTATGTTTTAACATCTAAAGAAGATCCTAATTTATCTATTTCATTTTGTTTCGATAATAATATTTTGAAGGCAATATTAATTCATGAAGGTTATAGTGAGTGTAAAAATCAAAAATATCCTTCTTTTAATGTTGATAATAAAGAGGTTACATTAAATAAAACAACAGAAACAAAATTAAAGCAGCTTTTTCCTACAAATGAACCATATAGCTATGGTGTTCTGGGGTTGCTAGATATAAAGAAAGGCCTTGATTTTCACCTTTATGATGATCAATGTAATCCTGCAAATAAAGATGTTATAGTTAAATCAATAATAATTTTTGAGAAAAATAACACATTTCTTTTTGATTCAGGTGAAGAAGGTATTTAAAACTTAAAGTTTTCTTAATTGATTTAAGTATACGTAATATATGTTATTGCCTATCTGGATTCCAGGTAGTTCAGTTTCATCTTTATACATTGTGGCGTCAAGAAAATACCCATTCATTTCTACTTTATCACCTTGTTTTAGGGTTTTCATAGTTTTAACAATTTCATCTTTGTCTGTTACTATTAAATATAGAAAATTTGTCTTATTTAAAAATTTAGCTGGACAACGACCTGAATCCACAATAGCTTTAAACTCAGGATAATCACTTTCACTTATAAAATGTCCTGCGGTTGCAAATGCCCCTTTGAGGCTACCAACAATTTTTTCATCTTCAGACATAAATACATTTTCTTCATTAAGGCCTTCTGTTGCACTGAATTCCCATTCATTGCCTAATTTGTCTTTAACTATTGCACTTTTAGACATTGTTATTGGGTCTTTTATATTTCCTCCGGAACCTGAACATCCTGTAAAAATAGATATTAATATAATTATTATTATTTTAGAAAAAACTTTCAAAATTACCCCCTTTTAAATATTATCAAAAGCTTTAATTGATATATTATTATACCAATCTACGAAAGAAAACTATATATGAAACCTTAATTTTCTTGAATTTATCATTACTTTCAAGGAATAATTGATTGCTTTTTTTCTAAAAATATATAAGCTTTTAATTGATATATTTGTCAAAAACTTTTGATTTATTTATTTAACAAAAAAATCAATTCAGAAAAATCTCTAACTTTCTTTATATGAGAAGTATCTGTATCTTTATTATTTATTATCATAAGATCTTTTGTAATAGCAATTTTAGAAAGCTCATAGCTTGATTTGGTTATTTTATTTTCAAGATAAAGTTTTTCAATAATATCATATCTTTTTTCAAGATTAACTCTATTTTCATATACTAGAGAATCTTGTGGGGTTATTTGATAACATGTAATCACTCCCCAATGTGCTTTTAAAAAAAGAACTCTATCTTTAAATGATTTGTAAATATAATCTTTTTGATCTTCAGTTAGAAGATCTTCTTTTTTTAATGTGTTTAATAAACTTGTTAATAGTGAATAATCTTTTTGAAGTGACTCAAAGTAGAGTTGTTTTTCTATAAAGTCTTTTTTCTTTTCAATATGGTTTAGTTTTTTCCAGAATAAACCCAATTCTTTCCATTGAGGGCTATTTTCAAGATCTTGATAAGTATTATCTACAGAGGTATTAATCTTACTTAAATTATCATTTTTTTTCACAGCAATAAGTTTGTTAGAATTGTTGGTTGAAAATGTTATTAAAGATATTAACACGAAGATTATTAATTGTTTTAAATTTTTACTCAAAGCGGTTTCCTTATGTTGAGTAATGGAATAATTTAATTTTATCATCTTTAAAAACATAATAAAAAAATCATAATTAGCGATTTATCTTTAAAAGAGTGTTCTGATTTCAAGAAATTATTATCAGATTGCACTATTTACCAATCCACGAAAGTAAATGATATATGGCTTTAAATTATGATAGGGTGTTTTTGTTTGCGTATCAGCCAAAAACACCCTGCCTCTATAATCTGGAATCTATAGATTACTTTCAAGGATAAGTATAAATAGTGTTGTTTTTTCAACATGTTGTCAATTTATTTATTTTGATTAGTATTGATCATAGTAGATTCTAAATAAAATAGGAGTTTTTCACTTCAAGAAACTAGTATTATATACTTAAAGCCAGTATAGTGGTTTTTAGCGTTTTCATGATATTGGTTTAAATCTGCAATTTAATTAATTAGAGTCTCTTTTAATATATTTGCTTTATAATTGTTTTTGAAAATTTAAAATCCTATTAACTTCAAAGTCTTTTATTAGTGGAGAATAATTAAGTATGAATGCCCGTAAAACTCTGAAAGAAGCAAAAAGAATTGTTATAAAGTTTGGTACAAATGTTGTAACCAAAGAATCAGGTGATATAGCTATAGGTAGAATTTATACTATTATTGAAGATATTGCTGAATTACATAGCCAGGGCAAGGAAATACTTATAGTATCTTCAGGTGCTGTTGGTATGGGCAGAAAAACTATTAATATGGATTCTAAAACCAAAACATTGCCACTTATGCAGGCCTGTGCTGCTATAGGTCAGGCTAGATTAATGTATCTTTATGAGGAAGGGTTTGATAAATTATCAATTTCTATTGCTCAAGTTTTATTAACAGAAGAAGATTTTACTGATAGAAAACGTTATTTAAACCTGAGATCAACTTTAAATACTTTATTAGAGTATAAAATAATTCCTATTATTAATCAAAATGATGTTGTGTCTACTTCAGAGCTTGAACCTATAGCAGCTTCTGAAGATAGAAAGGTTAATTTTGGTGATAATGATAAGCTTTCTGCACTGGTAATGTCAAAATTAGATGCGGATTTATTAATTTTACTGACAGATGTTGATGGTCTTTATAACTGTAATCCAAAGATAAACTCTGAAGCAGAAATAATTCAGCATGTTGAAAAAATAACTCCAGAGCTTGAAAATCTCTGTGATGACTGTAATTTAAATAGGTCTAGAGGTGGAATGAAATCAAAACTGGAAGCAGTTAAAGTTGCAGTTAATTCTGGTGGTAAAGCCATAATTGCTAACGGTAAAACGTTGAATATTATTAAAGATATTTTCGATGAGAAACCACTGGGCACAATTTTTCTACCAGTTAAGCATTTATCGAGCAAAAAAAGATGGATTGCATATGCAACAACAGTTAATGGTGGCCTTATTGTTAATGATGGAGCTAAAAATGCTGTTATAAATAAAAATGCCAGTTTATTACCTGCTGGTGTGGTGTCTATTAAGAGTACTTTCAGTGTTGGAGATGTTGTTAGTATCATAGATGAAAAAGGTAATGAATTTGCCAGAGGTATTACCAATTATTCAAGCGAAGATTCTCATAAATTAATCGGCTTTCATTCAGATAAAATTGAACAGGTTTTGAGTTATAAAAAATACGATACGATTATTTCAAGGGATAATATTGTTATTCTTGATAAATAAATACATTTCACAGTAATACTTTTGTATTGGAGAGCTTTATGGTTAAAACTAGACACTCAGAATTAAAATATATTGCAAAAAAGGCCAAAGAAGCTTGCTGGAAATTATCTTCAATAGATACTGATACAAAGAATAAAATTTTAAAAGATCTAGCAGACGCTTTAAAAGAAAATTATGAATCTATTAAAGAAGCAAATAATAAAGACCTGGATGCTGCAGAAAAACTTGTGAATGCAGGAGGGTTATCAAAATCTCTATATAAAAGACTTGCTTTAACAGAGTCAAAGTTTTCAGAGATGCTGAATGGGGTAGTTGATGTTTCCAGGTTGGTAGACCCAATAGGGAATATTGAGTTAGAAGTGGAGCTAGATGATGGTTTAATTCTCAGGAAAGTAAGCTGCCCTATAGGTGTTATTGGTGTTATATTTGAATCTCGTCCTGATGTTATTGTTCAAATATCTTCTCTAGCTATAAAATCTTCTAATGCTGTAATATTAAAAGGTGGTTCAGAGGCAATAAATACAAATGTTGAACTTGTTAAAATTATTAATAAAACTCTTGCCAGATTTGAAGAATATCCGGAATCCTCTATAAACCTTATAAAAACAAGAGAAGAAGTTAATTCAATGTTAGAACTTGATGAATATATAGATTTATTAATACCAAGAGGCTCTAATGAGTTTGTTAAATATATACAAAACAATACTCGTATACCTGTATTGGGACATGCTGATGGTATATGTCATATTTATATTGATAATGAAGCCAATCCTGAAATGGCTTATAAAGTTTGTCTTGATTCAAAAACAGATTATCCTGCGGCCTGTAATGCTGTTGAAACTATATTAATTCATAAAGATTTAGCAGCAGAGTTCTTAAAAGATTTGTTAGAGAAGTTTTTAAATGCTAATGTTGAAGTTAGATGTCAGGAAGCAATAATTAATAAGTTTAATCTTGCTAATGTATCTATTGCTAAAGAAGAAGATTGGTCTACGGAATATGGCGATTTAATCATTTCTATTAAAGAAGTTAATTCACTGGAAGATGCAATAAATCATATTAATTCATATGGCTCTGGACATACTGATTGTATAATTACTAGTAACAAAGAAAAAGCTGATAAATTTATGAATTTTGTTGATTCTTCAAGTGTATACTGGAATGCATCAACACGTTTTGCAGATGGATTTCGTTATGGGTTTGGTGCTGAGGTAGGAATAAGCACTAATAAAACGCATGCCAGGGGGCCTGTAGGTCTTGAGGGGCTTGTGATATATAAATATAAGCTATATGGTAATGGGCAGATTGTTTCAGATTATTCTAAAGGTCTAAAAACGTTTAAACATAAGGTTGTTAATAATAATTAAGTTTATATAGTTAAAATCCTGAAAATTCTGCTGGTTTAATAGTTGTTAAGTAATCTATTATCATTTTATTTTTATCTAATGATAGCTTTTTCTTCTTTATATAAATGCAAAATTGGTCAGTTTTAAGCCTTAATTCAGGAAAAAGATTAACCAGAGCATTATTTTCTATTTCGTTAACAACTGTATATTGTGGCACAAAACTTACGCCTATTCCTTCTATAGCACCATTAATCAGCCCTCTAATATGACTGATCTGATTAATATTTTTGAATCGTGGGCGCTTGGAAATGTTTATTGAAACAAGAAAATTTTTCCACCATAAGCCCTCTTTGTCTAATGATAAAATAGGAACCCTTTCTAAATCAGATAATTGTGTTATTTTATTATCTTTAATAAACTCTGGTGAAGCTATAACAACATAATTTTCATGAAAAAGATTAATATTTTCAATATCATGAGAGAAATGTTTTTTACAATCGATTATAAAATCTACCTTATCTGTTAATAAATATCTGGAAAGATCGTTAGAAAAAATAAAGTCTAATTTCAAATTTTTATTGTTATCAATAAAAGTCTTTAAATGTTTAATTAAAATTGTTGTTCCAAACTCAACTGTGCTTCCAATTATTAGTTCTTGCAAATGATTTCGGTTTCTTTTGAAGATATTTTCTTTTGCTTTCTCAATTTCAAAAAATATTGTTTCGCATGATTCAAATAGTTCCTTACCAGCAGCTGTTAATGCTAATTTTTTTGACTTTCTTTCAACAAGTTTTATTTCAAGTGACTGCTCTAGTTTCTTTATCGAATGACTTATTGCTGATTGAGAAACATACAAAATTCTTGCGGTTTCTGTAAAACTTAATACCTTACCAAACGTATAGAATGTTTTAAGCTGATATAGATCCATTTTTTTTCTTTAATTATGAATTTAATTCATATAAATTAAAAGTAACTTGAATTTGAATTATGGCATAAGATAGTTTACAATTCAAGAGATGAGGCAATACCCTTTTTAAATAGTTTATAATCTAACATTTATAGTTATAAGAACTTATGTAATTTTAATAAGTGCGTAGTGAGTTGCCTTTTATTAGTAAGGAGAAAGGATATAATATGTCAAATGCAATATTTCAGGTACCTAAACCAGAAAATGAAGCTATATTAGATTATTCTCCCGGGTCAAAAGAACGAAATCTTTTAAAAAATGAAATTGAAATACAATACAATACTAAACTTGATATACCATTGATAATAGGAGGAAAAGAAATAAGGACAGGTGATAAAGGAAATTGTATATGTCCTCATGAGCATTCACATATTCTTGCTAATTATCATAAAGCAGGTGAAAATGAAGTTAATAAAGCAATAGAAGCAGCTTTAAATGCTAAAACTAGTTGGGAAAAAATGCACTGGTCAGATAGGGTATCAATATTTATGAAAGCGGCTGACCTGATATCAAACAAATATAGATATGTACTTAATGCAGCAACTATTTTGAACCAGGGTAAAAACCCTTATCAGGCTGAAATTGATGCAACATGTGAACTTGCAGATTTTTTAAGATTTAATGCATATTATATACAAAAGATTTATGCTGAACAGCCAGTTCAAAATTCTTCAGGTATCTGGAATAGAGTTGAATACAGGCCATTGGAAGGGTTTGTGTTTTCTGTATCTCCTTTTAATTTTACTGCTATTGCAGGTAATCTGGCTACTTCTCCAGCAATTATGGGGAATACTGTTGTATGGAAACCTGCCTCTACTTCAGTTCTCAGTAATTACTATTTGATGAAAATTTTTCAGGAAGCTGGATTGCCTGATGGTGTAATAAATTTTATACCAGGAAGTGCTAATGTCATTGGGAGTACAGTTTTACAGCATAAAAACCTTGCAGGTGTTCATTTTACTGGTTCGAATAAAGTGTTTAATAAAATCTGGAGATCAGTTGCTTATAATATTGATAGGTATGTAGAGTATCCGAGAATAGTAGGAGAAACAGGAGGTAAAGATTTTATATTTTTGCATAAATCTGCAAATGTAATTGATGCTTCAGTTGCAATAGTGAGAGCTGCTTTTGAATATCAGGGCCAGAAATGCTCGGCTGCTTCAAGGGCTTATATTCCTGAATCTTTATGGCCTCAGGTAAGAAGCAAATTAGAAGAAATGTCACAGGACATTAAAAATAATACAGGAAACCCATCAGATTTTAAATTCTTTAATGCTGTTATAGATGAGGCTTCTTTTGATAATACAGTTGAATATTTAGAACTTGCTAAAAAAAGCAAGGAAACAGAAATTATAATTGGTGGTTTGTTTGATAAATCAATAGGTTATTTTATAGATCCAACAGTTATTTTAGCTAAGGATCCTCATTTTATTACGATGGAAGAAGAACTTTTTGCACCTATTATAACAGTCTATGTGTATGAAGATAATAAGTATGAAGAAACGCTTAATATTTGTAATGAAACCTCACCCTATGCTTTAACAGGTGCAATATTTGCATCTGATCGTAGGGCTATTAATATAGCTTATGAAAAACTAATGTATGCAGCTGGAAACTTTTATATAAATGATAAGCCTACAGGAGCAGTTGTAGGACAACAGCCATTTGGTGGAGGGAGAGCTTCTGGAACAAATGATAAAGCTGGTTTTAATACTAATCTTATGAGGTGGACTTCTTTGAGGACAATAAAAGAAAAATTTATATCTATCGAAGATTATAAATATCCATTTATGGAAAAAGAGTATAATTGCAAACTAATGGTGGCTGAACTTAATTAGTAATTATATTTCTGTAAACAGTAGTTTTAACAGTTAAAGTGTTGTGAATTTGTTTAAATATAAAGAAAAATTAACCTTAAAACAGAGAACAATTTTGTATTATAAAATAGCTACGATGTAGTTAAACTAGCTATGTAGAGATTATGCTTTACAGATAATTAATTTACATACTGATACAGTATTAAATTAGTGCAGGATTGTTAATTGACCATGTTCGTGCTTTTATTAAAGCAGGTCAAGGTAGTAAAACAGAATTAATAATATTGGAGGGCAAGAATTGCCTAACATCCATAATAATGCAATAGCCGAGAGAGGCAAAGTAAATCGTTCAATGAAACCAATGGGTACAGAAAATGAATCTAACGGTTTAGGTTCAGCTGGTTACTTTGCAATTGAAGAAGAGTCTAATGAATCTACTTCAGGTTATTTTATTGAGAGATCAGATGAATTAATGAATTCTTTAAACAGGCTGGCTGCTATTAATTCTTCAAGCCTTTTTGTTAAAAACCCGTTTAAAAGATAATTGGTTTTATAGAATATTTAACAAAATCTGAACCATAACCTTTCAGGTTCAGGCATTTTAATGTCAATGGTTCCCAAAAAACTTTTAATAATATTCCTTGAAAGTAATGATATATTCCAGAGTGTAGTAAATTAGTTCCATATATAGTTTTATTTTATAGATTGGTATAAATAAATAAGACTTCCGCTAAACTCATTTTTTATAAAATATTAGAGATTAGTAACTTAGGTAGGTAGGGTTTAAAAGGACTGCTCTGTTAACTTTTTAAACCAGACACTTATCTTTGTTTGCATAATTATTTTATATAATGATGCAGTTATTCAGAAGTCTTTTAATAATAAATCGTAGATACTGCAATTAAATCGTGCTATAAAATAAATATTACTATTGATTTATAAAAAATTAGTTTAAAATTCGATGAATTATTAATTATAATTAAAATAGTTGTTACATTGGGGCTATTAAAATGTTAAAAGAGTTTACCAGCCTTGTTAATATTAAAGAATTAAAAGAATTATTAGAATCTAACTCATTGATGTTTGGTTATGCCTATAAACTTGTAGATTTTCAATCTAATGAGGTTTTGTATTCATCTGGTTGGCTTGATATTTTTGATATTAATGAGAAAACTTTTGAAAAATGCAGCATGTGTAATTATGAGTTTGAGGATGACTTTCTTAATGAAGATGATATAAAGGTACATTGTTGTGATAATGGCCTAGTAATAGCTATGTCTCCAATAGTAATCGAGGATGATACTGTTGCCAAGTTATTTATTGGTCAGGTACTTTTTGAAAAAAATGATTCCAATGTTTATGGAAATGTTCCGGTTGTTAATAAAGACAAGTTTATTGCCGATGTAAAATTGCTAACTCGTTTAATAACGCTGGAAGTTCAGCAGGAATATTCAAAGAAGAATCTAGAAGAACTTAATATAGCCTTACTTGAGGCTGAAAAACAAAGGTATAATTTTTTAACATTTATGTCTCATGAGCTATTTACCCCATTAAATGGTGTTATGGCTTTTTCTGAGGTTCTTAATAAGGGTTATTTTGGAAAGTTAAATAATAAACAAAGTGAATATATTTCTATAATTAATGATAACAGTAAACAATTATTTATGTTGTTAAATGATATTATTAAAATTAATGAATTAAAAGCTAATCTGGTTAATCTTCATGAAGATAGATTTAATTTTAAAGGTTGTTTGAATGATATGTCTTCATTGTTGTATAATTTATATAATCAGAAAGGTGTTAAATTAAGCATAGAATATGATTCAGATTATTTAGAAGTAAAAGCAGACAGAAAAAATGTCAGTCATATACTTTTAAATTTACTTGCCAACGCTTTAAGGGCATCAGTAAAAGGGAATATTGTTTTAGTTAAAGTAAAACAAATAGAAGATAATAAACTAATAATCACTGTTAAAGATTCAGGAAAAGTAATTTCTGTCGACAAAGCGGAGTCTATATTTAATATAATTAACTATGATAGTTATCTTGCTGATGAAGATCTTTATGGTAAAGGAATTGGTCTGTATTTAACTAAAAAACTTGTTGAACTTAATAATGGTGAAATAGGTCTTGATTGTAATAATCAAGATGGCAATACATTCTGGTTTACACTGCCTTTAGATGTATAATTAGTAAAAGGTATTAGTAAGATATTTATTTATGGAAGCTTGATATTAACTTGCGTTCAAAAATAGTTTTACCGTGAGCATCTATTCCACCTGTTTTTAGTAGATTAAGGTTGTCACAAATACCATAAATATGATCGATAATTTTATCAAAGTTATCATCTTTTTCAACAAAACTTTCATTTAAATGATATTGATAATTTGCTTCTGCAGCCACAACACCTTTTTGATTAACGTCGGTTAAGATTTCTGTTAAAGCATCATATTTAGTCTGTCCTGGTTTAAGGTCAAGTTCTTTTAAGTTTACTCTGCCAGGATGAGACATGCCAAGAATGCCAGTTTTAAATACTTCTGTAATATCATCTAATACTGGTGTTATTGTTGTTAGTTCTTTGCCAACAAATAGATCCGGATTTTGTTCAAAAAATTGATCTATTTTAGAATTATCAATACCTTTATTTAATAAATATTGTCTTAATCCTGTGCTTATGATTAGTTTGAAATATGGATGCTGTCTGGCTTCTTCAAAGTCGAGCTCGATTCCAAAATTTTTACTAGCTCGTTTTGTTGCTTCCTTTAGGAGGGTTACGTTTTTTCTTCTATTGGTATCTAGAAATGTATTTAACTCAGCGTCAAATGGGTTAATACAATAGCCCAGAAATTCAACATAAACAGGTTCTTTA
Organism: Cyanobacteriota bacterium; assembly: GCA_040752795.1. GTDB lineage: Bacteria > Cyanobacteriota > Vampirovibrionia > JBFMGH01 > JBFMGH01 > JBFMGH01. The sequence continues at coordinate 3,164 of JBFMGH010000540.1, read as the reverse complement.
AAACAGCCATTGTTTTTATAAACGGTGGTAAATTCAATACCGGGAACATAACGAATATTTTTATATTTCTCCGGGTTCTGTGCAATTAATTTTAAGGCTTCTTTGCCCTGGTTAACAGTATCGTGATCTGTTAATGCAATGAAAAATGGAGGATTTTTCATTTTGTTGGAATATTCTACAGCTTTATCCAGCATCTCTTCTACTGTCAAAGTTCCGTCAGAGTTACAAGTGTGCATATGCAATGTTGCTTTGAAGTCAGGGTTAATGTTTTTACTGCCTTCAGAAAAGAAGTCTCTTGGTGTTAAGCCTTTAACTATATCTTTAAATTCATCAGGCCCAACCACAGACATTAGTTTGTCAGGCTGACAACCAACTTCTCTGGCTAGCATTGCACGATATTGATAGTGGTCAACAGGATATTTAGCTTTTCTAAGGTTGGCACTGATTGCCCCATTAAAGTTAATGCAATAATTGGCCCGGTAATGCTCTGGATTGATGGCAGCATATTGCTTGAAAGCCAGGTTTTTGAGAGGTATTATTGGATTGCATTGCGAATAAATGTTGTTATTAGCTGTATAGCAACTGTTTCCATCTGTTATTGATTTATTTTGAATATTTGTAATTAACATAAGCTTATGAACAATATTTAACTAATTATTCCGGAAAAAACTTCTAAATAAGTAAATTTGATAGTGAGATTGAAAATGTTTACAATAAAAAATTGTTTTTAAATAACTGTAAAACAAATTTTTGAATAGGGCTAAATTTAAGTTGATATAAAAATCCAACTCGTTTAAATTATTTACAGATCAATTATTTATTTATGAGGATTAAATATGAGAAAAAACCTGGTATTATCTCTGATAATTTTTGTATCGATGCTAATGTTATTTAATTTAACTACATTAACTGTTTATGCTAATGATCCTGTGCAATTAAAAGCGGCTTTACAGCAGCTTGAAATCTTATATAAAGATAAAAAGATTTCTTATCAAGATTATTTAACAAGAAAAACAAAAATTGAGAAATATTTAAAACAAAAAAATGTTTCTATAACTGAAAATAAACCAACTAATAGTTCAAGTGGGATTATTTTTTATGATGAAGAAAACAAGCCGTTTGCATTGAAAAAAGAAGATTGTGATACTTCAAATTGGAATAAGTTAAATAAAGCTATTAAACCGTTGGGGTTTATTGCTGGTCCTGGTGGTGGATATGTCTTTAATGAGGCAAAGAAAAGGTATTATTGTAATCCTTGTATAAAGTATGCAGCAGGCCCAATGCCTAAAAACCGGCAAGTAATTGAATTTTATGAACCCGTTAAAAAGATATTGTTTGATTATGCTGAAGGTGCTTCTTATGAATATTGTAGCTTCTCACAATAGTTAATTATAAAAGATATAAAACGCATTTAAGTTTTTATTAAGGTTTAATTAGATTATTAATGTTAGAAGACCCTTTTCAGTACTGTAAAATTTCAATTTCACATTAAATATAAATAGATGTATTCAAATTTTTTCTTAATGTAATAAAATAAAATTAATTAGAATAGATTTATTGCATAAGTATTTTATAAGTATTGCCAAAGAATATTATTGAAGAATTAAGAACAATCCTTAGTGATATTAGAAATAGAGAAAAAGCATGGTCTGGCATGATTGCTAATCACTGATAGTAATATTAATAAATTATACAGTAGGTTATCATATGCGTAAAATAACTGGCTCAAATTTAATAGAATATGCTATTCCTATTGCTTTAGTGGGTTTGGTAGTTGGCTTAGGTCTTTATTATTTATTTTCAAGTGGCCTTCTTAATAAATTTATTTTTTCTACTGGTAAAGCTGATATTGATGATCAATCTCAGAAAATTTCATTGAATAAAAACCTTGACGAAACAGCATTACCTCTTGTAAATGATCAGAATTCTTCAGAACCGGATTTAATGGCAGGTGATCTTGGAGGGACACCGGATAAACCTGTAAAAAAATGCAATAGTTCAACATGTACTATAGACTTTGGATCATTTATTTTAAGTGGAATTCCTCAAAATTATCAGGATTTTACAGAATCATCAGGCTCTTCCGGTGGTACTGATGAATTGTTAAGCCTTTTAGATCAGATAATATCTCAAATAGAATCTCAAGATCCTACAATAGATGTAAATTTGCTTAAATTACTATCAAACAAAGGGCATGCTATAGCTGATAATCAAAAAACAATTGAAACAACTGCATCAAATTTGTTGAATAATAGTTCAATAAATGAAATAGAAAATGCACTTACCAGTTTAAGGTCACAAATTGACACACTTTCTTCAGAAGAGTTTGAACAAATACTCAGTCAGGTTAATCAGGCTTATAATAATCCTAAGAATGAAACAGAATCTAATATTATTAGCATTGTTAATATGCTTTCTGATGAAATAATATCTGTAAATTCATCACTAAAAACTCAAAGCAACAGTGTTGTTAACTGGAATACAAACTATATCAATGGCTATAAAGCTACTTATAATACTGATACTATTGATGAAACAACTATTACTTCTGTTACTGATAATGCAAATTCAAAAATAGTCAGCCCTAATTATAGTACTATTACTGATCTTGATTCTGCAATAATTTGTACTACAGGGCATGGCAGTGATACAGGAGTTCAGTGTAACTAATAAATCTCTTCAGAGTGGAATGTGTCATCTTCATATTGATAATCGGATTCTTCATGATAAGTGTTATTTTGATATTCTTCAGTATTTATTTCATCAATAAATAGTTCTTCATTTGGGTCGAGCTTTATTCTGAAATCTTCAAGGGTATATTCATTTTTAGGATCAATCTTTTCTTTAATAAATCTAAGGTATTCAAAGTCAAAAGGGTAGTTTTCTTTATATAAAGTTTTTCTTGTCATCTCAAAACGATGATCATCCAGGTTAATAAAACCTGATTTATCGCCCCAGGTCTTTTTTTCTTCTAATGAAGTAGAGTTTGAGCATACCACTGAGCCAATTATAATAACCAGCCCTGCACTTAAAGAAAATGCAATTGTTTTTAATATTATTCTGTTTGGTGGTGTACAGCTATACCAATCCACGGAAGTAAACGATATATGGCTTTAAATTATTATAGGGTGTTTTTGGCAGAGCCAACAGCCAAAACACCCACC
>JBFMGH010000539.1:0-4010 GCA_040752795.1 Cyanobacteriota bacterium | reverse complement strand
TATGGGCATTAAAGGTTTATTTCCAGTACAAAAACTGGCCGTTTGTCGTAAAATGGAGGTTGATAAAAACATCATTCAAGTTGCTTGATTTTTTGTTAAAGTGTCACCCAAGTGACGACTTATTACACATTATTCAATTAAAGAGCATTATCTTGAACAATTAAAAACAGGTGACTATAAAAACGAAATAACCAGAGCAGCTTTAGGACAATCAATGTGTAAAGAAGCATCTGTTGTAATTGTATGGAGTGCAATATTTCAGAGGTCTAAATGGAAGTATTCACAAAGGGCATATAGATACATTTATTTAGATGCAGGTCATATTGCTCAAAACCTTGCCATTGTTGCTACAAGCTTAAACCTGGGTACATGCCAGATAGCGGCATTATATGATGATATTTCAAACTCTTTGTTTGATTTAGATGGTAAAGAAGAGAGTGTTATATATATGAGTACAGTAGGAAGAATTTAGCAAGCTAACTGGCTGTGCATTCAGTTCCTGAATCCATAGCAAATAAGCAGGAAGTATCAATTTTATCAGCTATATGATATAAGTTATCAATAGTCATCTGATCAGACATACCAAATATATTTAAATCAGCAAGAGGTGCTTTAGACATTGCTTCTTCAAACGATCCTACAAGAACCGTTAACTCTGTTCTGGCTGGCATTCTATCTTCTTCTACTATACGTTTTAAATCATTTAGTTCTTTATTTATATTTTCCTCACTATTAGTTACTCTTAACAACCTGACCTGTCCCCATTGTTGCTGGAGTTCAACAGCCATTAAAACAGCCAGATTCTGGTTAGGGCTTTTATCCCTTAACCAGAGATTAACAATCTCTTTTCTTCCAAAAGATGTTTTAGGGTGAAGACCTAAAATAATTATGCCTAACTTTTGTTTTATTGATATTTGAATCATTTGTTCGAGTATAGAACTTTTTGATCGATCAGAGCTCATGGTTAAAAATATGATATTAGGAGAAAAATACATTCCCCTTGTTACTTGAGTAATAATATTAATAACTTCAAGAAAATGGTTACCTTCTATAACTGAAGTAGAAGTAAAAATACCATCTTTTCTGGCTGTAGAAGCCAACTCATTTAATTCGTCTAATAATTGCTCTTTTGTTTTCTGTTCAGCATTTTCATAAGAGTTCCCATTTGTTACTTTAACAGAAAACAAACGAATGGTTCCTTTTGGAAATACAATATCTTTAAGAAATGAAATAATACTTGTTGAAGCCCTAGGATTTTCAATTGGTACAAGTAAATTAGGCTTCCATCCTTTAGCTGTTTGAGGCATTTTTGCAGCTGTTTTCGCAGCTTCTTCTGCTATCATGTTAAAAATAGCACCTCTAATATCTCCCCAGGGGGCTGATAAGCCCCTTTTGAGTTGAATAAAATAAACAATGCCAATTATTATTATTGCGATGCCTGCAAATAGAGAGTTTATAAGGAACATGATAATAAAACACCATATTCCACCAATAAAAGGTATTAGCAATGGTATATTGAAACTTGGTCTGAAAGAGGTAACACCTACAAGTTTTTCTGTAAATACAGATAAGTTTATCATTCCATAGGTAATAAGAAAAAACATTGTTAATAATGGTGCAATTGTGTTTAAATCACCAAGTAAAATACTTAAAAGTACAATACCAGTAGTAAGCATTAAAGAATAAATTGGTTCTCCGTTGGAGCTTCTTTCAGCCCATACTTTTGATAAAGGTAATACACGGTCTTCTCCAAGTGCCATTAAAACCCTAGGTGCTGCTAACATGCAGCCTATTGCAGAGGATAAAGTTGCTCCAATAACACCAGCAGTAATTGCAAACCCCCAGATGGCTATATCCTTCATAATAAATGTGTTATTTAATAATTCTTCATGTGTTGCCTGTTTAGCCAGCCAGTATGCAGAGCCAATATAGATAATAAATCCCAGGCCTATAGCAGATAATATACCTATAGGTAAATTTCTTCGAGGGTTTTTAAGATCCCCTGACATTGATGCTCCAGCACTTATTCCTGTTACTGCAGGAAAAAATATAGCAAAAACAGTCCAGAATGATACATCATTAGAGCTGCCCCAAAAATATAATTGAGTATTATCTGCTTTGGTTCCTAAAAAGAATGCTATTAAAGAAAATGCAATTATAGCCATTATGAAATATTGAATTTTCATTGCAGATTTTGCACCAATATAGGCAATGAAAAATAGAATTACAAGCACAGAAATGGAAATAAGATGAGGATTAAGATCTGGATAATAAGACAATATGGCTTCAGTAAAACCGACTATATAAAGTGCAGTACTTAAAGCTTGAGATAAATACAATGGTATACCAATTGCTCCACCAATTTCAAGCCCTAAAGATCTAGATAATAGTGAATAAAATCCACCAGTTCCAATTTTAACATTTGTAGCCATAGATGCCATAGCCAGCCCAGTTGATATTGTAGCTATATGGGCAAGGCAAATTATAATTAAGGCACCAAATAAACCAACATTACCGACAACCCAGCCAAGTCGAAGATATAAAATTACACCAATTAGAGTTAGAATTGAAGGTGTAAAAACCCCATCAAATGTTCCTAGTTTTCTATGCTCCTCATTCATTTGCATATCCTTTAAAAAATGGGGAAGACAATAGTATTTCAGGAAATATTATACTACTATAGAATATTATCACAGGCTATTTTTTTGAAAAAACTTCTTCCCAGTTTAACTTACCTGTAGCTTGCATGACAATGAATAGAGTTAAAATACAACAAATAGTAATTGCTAAACCAGTATATCCTTCAAAGAAGAAGGCATAAGAGAATAAAATCAGATATACAAATTGAGATATACCCACTTCAATAAATGCAAATTTTTTACCCACAACTAATCTCATATAAGAAATTACTAATGTAATTGATACAATTGAACTTATCAGGAAAGCAAGATGAATATCTATAAGATCTCCAAGGTAAGCAATTAATAAATGAAAACTAAAAAATGCACCAGCAATAAAGAAATAGTTCATAGGATGAATTTTTACATTTTTTAGAGTGGATATTATAAATACAAGGAACATAAAAAGAAATAATGATACTGGTGCAAAAAAGGTCACTTTACTAATAAAAGGCCCGGGATTAAGTTTTTGAGGCATTTTCATACCTATTTGTATACCGGAAATTAAATTTGAATAGTTCCAGTTTAAAATCCATCCTTTACCAGCAACTTTTTTATCAGTTGGTGAAATACTATTATCTGGAAAGTCGATGTTATTAAAGTCTGTTGTCATTTCTAAATCAAAATTCCTGATTTGAGATACATCATTACCAAACTTATACCACCATTCATTCATTCCCTGGGTTTGATAACTTACGGATATTAGTTTAGTTTCATTAGGCTTAAAATTAGAAGAATAAGTTAAATATCCATCCTGAGGAGAAAAATCTTTAATGTTTTTATTGTCTACAGTTAATTTAAAATTATCATAGACCCCATTAACCGTTGGAAATAAATATTCAAAATAGAGCTCTTTTTCTTCATTAAATGTATTTAAAACAGTATAATTTGAGTCAAAAGTTACTTTGTATGTTGGATACCATAGCAACCCTTTTTTTCTTGGTGTTAATTCTATGTTAACTTTAATTTTAGATCCATCTAATTTTAAGTTGTGTCTTATAGTTTCCATCTGAGTTTCTTTAACAACTTCAGACCCCTGTGTGGTTTTAATAGTTTTTTCTTCTCTGGTTAAATAGTAAATTGATGGAGCACTTTGTTGCTGGATAGTACCCCATAATTCTCCAACAACTCTTTTAAGTTTTGAATCCATTGTATATGTTCTATGTTCAGTTATTGCTCCAAGGATAAACCAGGCAATTGTTGTTGAAATAAATATGAAAACAAGGGCAATAATATGTTTTACCATCTTTTCTCCTTTCTTTGGAGATTCTAATTAATGTATTTAATTAGATAATTATATAAAAAACTTTTATTAGCTTCAAAAATGAACAC
>JBFMGH010000538.1:0-12016 GCA_040752795.1 Cyanobacteriota bacterium | reverse complement strand
TGCCAATTAGTTAAGCCAAAATTTTGTTGAATAACTTGAGCTTCTAATGTTTCGCTTTTTTTCAATGCCATTGAGATCACTGTTGAATTATTATTTTTTGAAATATAAAAAGGTTTCTACAATCCTTCTAAAAGGCTTATGGAAGCTGGGAAGAAATATAAAGAAAATGACTGTTAATTGTTCAACCGAATTTTTTTCTTAAACAGATTTCAAAACAAAGAAAAAAATACTAAGGTGAACAAAACAATGCAGAAAAAATTATTTGGGTTAATTATAACGATTGCTTTCTTAATGAGCATGGGTATTTTAGCTGGTCAAGGTGTAAGCAATAATTTACCTAGCAAGGCTGAATATAGTGTTGCTTTAACATACTTTTATGGTTATAACTCTAACTATAAAACTACTGACCATTACATAACAGGAACTACGTTTGATCTATCTTTTATTGATGGTTTTCAACTTGAAAAAGATGATACTGTATTAGATATTACAGGATCAACTTGGGAAAGTGATGACATTAATCTCAAGGATGGCGTTACGTTATACGATAGAAGCGAATATTCTCTTACTTTTTTGAATGCCACTTATAATTCAGCGACTGAGGCTAACAGTACTAGAATTTCAACTACTTCTAATATGGCAGTTAGTGGTCGTGAAACAACAGGTTCAGCGACTGCTGGTACTGCTTATGATGCTTCTAGTGTATATTGGGAATCTAATCTCTATTTTGATCAGAATGGTGACGGTGATTATGTAGATGCACTTGACAAAGCATATTTACCTCTGTCTGGTACAGAATATTTCTATGTTTGTTTTTCAAACAATTTTAATACTTCTGTTAATGCAGCAACGTATGGAGAAATTTCACTTCACTTTGAAATGACTTCTGGTACTGATTATGTAATATACGTTAGAGGATATTACGGTAATGGAGATGCAGGGTGGTCGTCAGTTGGTTCAACTGCTGACAATCAAGCTATTTTTTCTGTTTATGATGGCGATGGTTTGTATATTGCATTACAAATTCCGTTAGCTGATTTACTTAGTGAAGATGAAAATGAAGTTGGATCAGTTTTAGGATTAGACCTTATTCGAACAAAAATGAATTTTGGAGCTACTGATGAAGCAATAACTCTTACTGCAAAAAATATAGCTGTTTTTGATTCATATTTGTCATTAACCGATAAATACGATGATGATAATGATTTTGATTTTCGTTCAAGTGGTGGAATTATATCAAATCCATGGGATGACAATGATATAATTGCAACTACAATTACTGAAAGTACAACGGATACCATTGATAATACTATGCCTTTACTTGCTGATTATAGTGGTTCATTTACGTTATCAAAGAATGCTCGTTTTTTAAAATTTACTGGCGTTTGTTCTATTCAACCTAGTACTTACTCTTATTCATCTGCTTCAAGTGAAGGATTATATCTTACAACAGAAAATATAGTATTTGATACAAGAGGTATAGATGATTTAGATACATTATCAAATGTTTTGTCTTGGAGTACTTTAAAATTCAATATTACTATTGATGACGCAGTGTTACATTATACAAGTGATTATGAAGATAATCTCGTTTCATTCGTTGTCGAAGGTCTCGACAAAAAATCTACATTTGAATCTAGCTGGTCTGCATCGACTGTAACAGATGATTCTGAAATTCAGTATGATGTCGATGACCCTAGCACTACTACAGGTTCATATCAAGAAATATCTCTTGGATATTATACACAATCAGTGTATAGCTCTACTACTGCTACAACTGGTGGCGGTGGTGGAGTAACTACCACTTCTAGCAATGATATGACAATGATTTACGTTGTTGTCGGATTAGTTGCTTTAGTGACCTTATGGTATTTGTTTGTCAGAAAGGACAATAAACGCAGACGCTAAGACGCTAAGACTAGAAAGTATTTACTGTAATTTATTTTATACTCATTTATTGTAATTATTCTCATTTATTGTAATTTATTTCAAATTATGTAAAAAATATAAAAAAAAAAAAATATGAAAAATAGGTGAAAATATTGTCTAAAAAAGAAATAAAAAAAATAACCATTTCAGCCAAAGAAGTTGTAATGAGTATTATTAGTTTCCTATTTGTGTTTTATCTGATTGAATATTTCAAAAACAATCCAGATGTACGCAATGTTTTATTTGAACCAATAATGGACACTAATAATGTCATTGCGTTATTATTTTTTGGCGTTTGGTTTGTTATTCTGGTTTTTTTCAAACTTAATGGAGGTACAAAGAAATGAACATTCAAAGTACAATGGGTAATTCGTTATACAAGTATGCGTTATCCTTAATTGTTACTGGTATAATAGCGTTCATTTTTGTTTTACTGTATTGGATGTTACAAGTTATTTATGCTGTTTCTGGCATAACTGCTGTCGTTACGTTTTCTGAATATGTTGATCTTGGTTTTCGTTTGGCTTTGTTTTGGACTCTTAGCCCTATCGGGATATTTATTGTTACGGTTGCGATCTTCATTAATCCAATAGGACAAATCTCTGTTATGTTCATTAATGCTGGTCTTACATTTCTTCATGAGATAGGTCAAGAACGAGGATTAGATTTTGCTATGGCTTTAACTTGGCCTACCATTGATACTTCAACTTGGCTCAATCAATATGCTACATTAGTTACTACAATCAAATCGTTATTATTACCATCAGCAACATAAATAACTTCTTTCAAATAAAACAAATAAAATAAACGTGATAATATGGTTTCGGCATCTGATCTTAGAGTTCTCATCATTTCAGCATTTATAGTAATTTTTTTTACTGCTTTGATTATGCCTGACAAAGTCATCTGGATCGTATGGAAAACCATTCAATATAGTGTATTATTTATTAAATTGATTCTATTAATCATTTCTTTAGTATTAATTTTTTTCTGTGATATAATAAACCTTATTTTCCAAAATACTTTTGATACAAATTCAATGCGTCAAGACGCTTGGAGTATCATTGATACTTTCGGAAATACTCTTTTATCTATTGTTGAAGGGCTCGTAGAAGATACTACTGGTCATACAGTATAAGGAGGAGTAGAACAATGAAATTTTCCTTTTATGCTGTGCAGGTTTTATCTATTTTTATTTTATTACTACTCATTATTGATGAAACAGGGTATCTGGAATTTTCTTTTTTTGGGTATACCAAGTTAAGTGACCTGGTAGTATCCATTTTTTTAATTGGTGGGTGTTTTTTTATAGCTTTTATTAACGTCTTAGTTGATATTATACATGGAAGAATATATTTAAATGATGTTTTTCTTCTTATAATTAAACTGTTTGGATATGCTGGTTTTACAGCGATTGATATTTTTTCTTCATTAATAAAAACACCTTTTACTGTAATATCTAATGTAATACCTGAAAATAATAGAATTATTAGCTGGACAATAGCCGATTGTTTGTCTATTAAGTTGAACTTAACTACCATGAGTGTTGTTTCAAAATTTTATTGGGTATTGAATGATTTTAAAGGTGATACAATAGCGTATATCAGAATAGATTTTTGCTGGACAACATTTGGTGATATTGGTAGGGCTTTATTAGGAGATTTATTAAATTTATTTTCATTCCAAGCAAGAGCTGAAGTAAAAATATCTGGTTTTGAATTACCACCTCAAAAATTCACCTTTGATGTCATTGGATATGTATTATCTTTTTTTAATAATGTTTCTTCCGTTGGTGGCTCTTGGGAAGAAATACTTGAACGACTTTTCAAGAGGAATTTCTAATGAAAAAGCAAACACTGAACAAACAGCAAAAAATGGTTGTAATGGTTTTTATTGGCTATGCTATTGGTGTATTATTTCTTGAGGCTGTCAAAGAGCTTTTAAAAAATATTGCTGACAGTTTTCATGTCAGTTATCCCGTTATGTTTCTTAGCGTGGTTGCTTTACTGATCGGTTTATTTTTGCTATTGTCAAATGATCAAACAAATCAAAAAAAATCTAAAACTAAAAAATAGGTGTAAAAAAAAATGTCTAAAAACAAAGAAAACAATTTGGTGTATAGCTTATTCATTTTCTTCTGGATAGCTATTTTTCTACTGTCGATCTGGTCACTTGCTAATATTGGTATTGGCTATGTGATCACTGAATTACAGCGACCTAACTTAATTTGGCTAGGTGTATGTATCTTGTCTTTTGTTATGATTATCATCACGGTCATTATAACAAAAAACGATCCTCATTTCTGGAAATTCAAGCGATAGAGTTGAAATGCACATGGTCAATACTAGACGTAAAACTGCTCAATTGAGTATCTTCAAAAGCGAAAAAACGCTGTGGGTACTTGGTGTTATAGTATTTTTTCTTTTTTGGCAATTTGTTATCAACTTTGGTTATGATTTTGCTGAATGGTATAACAATACTCTGCATATTCCCGACATAGTAATCAATCTACAATTTTTCTATCTTGGAGTCTTTGTTATTAGCAGTATCACTGTGACGTTGTTTATCTTGCTTATTATTGTGTTAGTTCTATCGTTATACGTTTTTAAGATCAAACGTGATCAAATAACCAAAAATTTGTGAGAGTTGAACTACTATGCAGAGTATTATTAATTCTCCAGTTGGTTTTGTTGTTATAACAATTATATCGTTTCTTATTGGTTCTATCATAAAAGTTCTTGCTGATTCTACTGCAAAAAAATTTGTTAGAGATAATAAAGATAATATCAATTGGGGAGGCGTTGTTTTAATTCTTATTGTGTGCATGACATTATTATTTGTCTTTGCTTCTGATGTGGCTCATTTTTTTGCTGTTGATGTATTCCAAGTTTGGATTATTCTTCCTGTTTTTCTACTTCTTGTTTTTCTTATTCTCAAATTCAAAATTAGTTTTAAAAAAGGTAAAAGGTCTTAACTATGCTGTTATCTAATCTTTATCATCTTAAACACTATGTTTTTTGTCTTTTTGTTTTTCTTGTCTTTTTTCTTGGTATGTTTTCTCAATGGCATCCTGTTCATGAAAGTGCAATACCAGGTTTTGAAAACAATCAAGACATCAATCAAGAAAATGAAAATACTATTAGTCTAGGACCAGAAGAAAAAGAGGGTAATGAAAATACTATTAGTCTAGATGATCTAATAAATGATGAAAAAAATACAATAAATACAATAAACGATCAAACTGAAACTCCAAGAGAGGAAATAATTTGGAATCAAGGAGAGAATGTTAAAGTAACGTATGATTTTACTAAAGCGTATCCTACCATTTTAGATACTTCTGTATATTGGACAACTTCTTCTACCTATAATCCAGTTGTTGAATATCAACCTGTATATCAATTAGGCACACAGCCAAATTTATATCAAAACGATGATTTGTATTATATTTTGTATTGGAATAATACTGATATGAGATATAATACTTCTATTTCAACAGGATCGAATAGTCAATATATTAATATTGAATCTGGTTTTACTATTTATAGTAAGACATCTGGTAATGTTACTTTTGATGTCAATTTTGATTCTCATATTACAAGTTTTCATTCAATCTTTCCGACAGTAGATTATTCTGCCGATACTGTGAATTATCGTGTCTCGTACGCTATTACTCAGAGTCAAATTAGTTCTGAAGGGCTTATTAACGGTTATATTCGTGGTTTTGCTTATTGTACTAGATTTACTGATGGTGGCGGTGGAGACAATATTAAGATAGTAACATATCTACTATTTTATATTTATGATTATTCACAAGATCAATATATTGAATATGATTATACTGAGGATTATGATTGTGGAATGGATACTTATGAAGCATATTTTGGTTTCGAATATGCTAAATTATCAATAGATGAAATTTCATTCGAAAGAGATAATGTAGTGTTTTATCCAAGATCGGAATATCGTCATATTTCACAAGATCAGTTTGAACATAAAGTTATTCTGACTGCACTTGACGTTTCTGCGGTAGCAAACATGGATATTCCTTTATCATGGAATTATTCGTATAGTAATCCTGTTTCTGATTATGTGTATAGTGAAACAAGTTATTATTATAATTTTACTGTGAAAACCTATGATATTACAGTATTTTTTTTAAGTGGCTCTGGTTTTGGTCGGGATTACAGAAGAGAAAAGCAAATATTAGCAATAGAAGATGTAACTGAAACGTATTTAACCGTTCCAAGTTTTGAAACTGGATATTCAAATGATTGGAAAGATACAAATGCAAACCTCTCACCAGCCTTAAATTATACCATCGTAAAGGATAATACTGCTAGTATTAAATTGACTTCTGCTGGTGGAACGTATTTTGATAATAGCCCAAATAAATTATCCAGTGGTTATTATTATATTACCTTTTCTTATTATTTTGAGTCTGCACCTGCTTCTTTTCGATTATATTATTATACAACGAGTTGGGGTAGTTATACTTCAATTACTGAATTAACTACAAATCGTTGGCATACTTATACTGTGTATTATAATATCAATGGATATACAAGTAATATGAATCTTCAATTTTATTTCGGTACTGGTTCAGCAGTAATATTTCTTGATAACTTTCATATCTATCAAGTTTCAACAGGTGTAGAGAGTCAAATTGATGAGAATGGTGATAGTTTTACACAATTTAGCTCTACTTTCAATTATCTCACTTCTTATGGTTTGTATCCTGCTTCGTATGAGAACACCACTCTGTATCTTTACGATAGGACTTCTCAAACTCAAATAGATTATTATACCGCTCTTACTGATGGCAATGGGGCGATTACTTGGAATTGGTATGGTAGATTTGATCAGAAAGAGTATGAGGTTAGATCAATAGCTTGGAATAGTTGGTTTGGATGGCGGGATTATACTGAGGATTCTGGGATGTTATCGTATTTTACACCCGGTTCTGTTTCACCCGGTACTGAAACAAAAAATTCTACCTATATTAAAAATGGTAAATATAGTTATCAATTGGATGCGTATGACAACGATGGGAACGCAGATAACTATATTACCTTTGATGTTGGAACATGGGATATGTCCAATATTGATTTTATTGGACTATGGGTTTATTCTAATGTTTCAAAAACAGCTTCAACTTTGGACTTGTATATAGTAGATGGTTCTGCTAACACCAGATATTTTTCTAATTGTTTTCCTGAGGCTCTAACTTTAAACACTTGGACAAAAATCCATGTCAATCTACAAACAGCTTCTTATACGGACACAGGTGCTTTTTCACTTGCGTCTGTCAGTTATATTCGTGTAGATTTTGACTTTCCTGCTTATACCAAAGTCAAAATGTATCTTGATGCTCTCCAACAAATACAGGCTCAAAAATACTATTTCACACCTAACCTTGTTTCTTCAAAAGATTATGCTGAAACAGAGGTATTAGATGCGTGGGATTTTTCAGAAGATACAGATGGATGGGCTGATACAAGTACAGCCGCTGATACAACATTCACCAATGGTTATTTACATAGTTATATTACTGGTTCTACTGCTTCTGCTTTCTTTGAAATATCTTCATCTAATACAAATGCAATTGATACGTCGTATTATTATATTGTAGAAACACGAATGCGTAACACGAATGCCTCTTGGAATTGGCAAGTGTATGGTATCAAAGAACGCAATACAGGTAATTATATTGCAGTTACCGTTAGTGATACCAATTCTTATTTAACTACTGAATGGAGAACTTTACGTTTTACAATAAGTGATTCTGATTGGACTGGTATCAGAAACGGTATTACAATCGTATTGAATCCTCGACCTTATCCTATTCCTCTAAATACTTCTCATGGTGGAGTAATGATTGATTATGTTAGGTTAATATACTCAGAGACTATTATTGGATATAATTGGGAATTTAATGAACCAGATTCTTTTACAATTTCTGGGTTATCAGTAGCAAATGGAGTAATGAACGGTGATGTTGATAATGGTAAAATCGAAAATGGGATTATTTCAATCAGACCTGATACTTATAGTTATTATAGACAATTAAATTTGGTTGGAAGTTCTACAACAAATTTTATTATATTTAACTCTAATAATTACGACTATATCCATATTAGAGCAAAAGCAACGGAAATAAAATATATTCGTTGTTTTTCTGATTATTCTACTACTATTTGGTATGGTTCTGGTTCTTATTTTACAATTGGCACTTCTTGGACTGATATTCTATTAAGTGTTCAAGATTCAGATTTAGAATATTTAAAAATGTATATTTATGAATCTCTAAGTGGTGCTGGTGATACTTTTGAGGGAACAGAAGTTATTCAAATTGATTTTATAAGATTATTAGATTCTGTGAGTTTTTCTAATCTCTATGAAAACGAAAATTATTTTCTTATTGCTTCTGATTATCAAATAGCTTACAAGACGTGGTTTGATAATGTTTACACTGGTATTTACCTTTCTAACAGCTATATTCCAAAAAATCTTAGTGTAGGAGAACATACGTTTAGATACCAAGCTATATCCGATACTATTAATGATATTGTTCTTTCTTCTGTAATCTATGAATATGATTATACAATAACTGAAGATGGGGTAATGAAGATTATCATTCACGATCAGCAAGGTCAAATAATTGACTTTGATAGCTGTAAAACGTATATTGATGGTGTCCGATTGTATGACCAGTATTATTCCAGTTCTGATATTTCTGAAACGTATAATCTTACCATTACTGACTTGTTTGATAATCTTCTCTATCAAAACACCAGTGAAGCGTTTGAATATTTTAAAGAAATACAAATTACATTATACAGTGTTAAAATTCTCAATATTCAAGAATATCCAGTCTATTCAACTATCACGAGAGGAACTAAAACTTATTCAGAGTGGATTTTGCCCTTTGAAATAGTCAAATATCGTTTAGAGTCAGATACGTATTCTTTCAAGGTGGAATATGCTACTTGTAGCAGTAGTTATACGTATTGCACTCTGAATACGTCTTATGTCAGTTTTTCCTATGCTGTAAATAGTGACACAGCTCTTTTTGTTTCTGGAAATAGTATTACTGACATTTTTAATAATGTGAATACATTAATAAGTAATCTAGCAGATGTTAATGCTAGTCTTGCCAATCAGATTCTTAATGTTAATATTACTTTGACTAATGTGCATTCTAATATTACAAATCAGATTGTAAATGTCGATATTAACCTAGATAATATTAATTCTACTCTCTCAACACAATTGATCAATATAGATGCTTCTATTAGTAATTTAGGAGCGAATGTAACGTATCAGATAACTTGGCTTACTGCTAATATTACTAATCTTAATTCTACTCTGTTCACTCAAACAGTTAATTTACTCAGTAATATTACGAATCTTAACTCTACTATCTATACTCAGTTACTATCTATTCTCTCTGATATTTCTAATGTCAATACTACTCTCTATGCTCAAACAGTTAGTATTCTTTCCAGTATTACGAATGTCAATAGTTCGCTGTTCACTCAAACAGTGTATTTACTATCTAATATTACGAATGTGAATTCTACTATTCATACTCAGTTACTTAGTATTCTTTCTGAGCTTAGTAATGTGAATAGTTCCTTATTTAGTCAAACTGTGAGTATTCTTTCCAGTATTACGAATGTCAATAGTTCGCTGTTCACTCAAACAGTGTATTTACTATCTAATATTACGAATGTGAATTCTACTATTCATACTCAGTTACTTAGTATCCTTAGTGATATTAGTAATGTGAATACAACATTGTATAGTCAAGCAGTTAATTTGCTCAGTAATCTTACGAATGTCAATTCTACTTTGTATGCTCAAACTGTCAGTTTAGCAAGTGATATATCTAATGTGAACAGCACATTATTTCTTCAGTCAGTTGATATTCTCTCGCAAATATACAATAGTAATCTTACTCTCTATTCTCAAACTGTCGATATTTTGAGTAATATAACAAATAGTAACACGACATTATACCAGCAAGATATATCAATCCGTAGTGTGCTGAATACTATTGTAGGTAATATGAATAATCCAGTCATCGTTGAACCGACACCTGTTACTGTTAATGTTCCAGATGATACCCAATTAAAAGAAGATGTTAGTAGTGTGAAAGCTTCTGGTTCTGTGCAAACTGGTTTATTGTTAGTTGTTATTATTATTTCTGGTCTATTGCTCAGTGTAACTGTCTTAAAATATGCAAAAAATATAGATGATTTTTTCTTCAAGAAAAAAGTTAATCCAGAAACTAAACAAGAAAATAGTTATGTAGAAGATAGATTTAATCGTCTATATTCTAAATTAGATAAGAACATTCAAGAGAGGTTTTAATAGTGAAGAAATTACTATTATTTCTTGTTTGTCTTTCTTTTGTTAGTGTTTCTGTTATTGCTAGTACGGAAACTAATAGAGATAATCCTGTTGATGGTACTGTCGCTGACGATTGGACTAGTATTCAGCTGTACTATGAGCTTGATTCGACTCATAGAGTTAAAATTCCTCAAGAAACTACTATGCTACCTAAAGAAGATTTAATCATGATTTTTTTTGTCTATCCTCATCATACAAACAATTACACAGTAAAATTTACTATGTATGAACTTGAAACAAAAATTATTAGTTATACGAATGAAAAAAATGAATTAGTAACAAAAAATGTTACTGATTTTACCAGAGTGGTTTCAACGTATAACGTAACGGTTCGATCTGGTCAAAATGAGTGGAACGATCCTAGATTTGCGTACGTTAGAATCACAAGCACAAGTTGGGCTGATCTACAGCCTGAGGACAGAAAAACTTTGATCGTATGTTCATATCGAAATGTGATGATTAAATTTCATCATAAAACTGATTATGCGCTCGTTCCCATAACAATTACTAGAGGAGAAGCTAATCTTAATGCGTTTTACTATATTATGTTACTGTTAATTGTTGTTACTGGTTCTGTCGCTTTCAGTAGTATGTTATATTTTAAAGTTGGTAACTATTGGCCTAGACCTAATATTGCTATTGTGGTACTATTGATTGGTTACTTTTTGGGGGCAATTTTTATCATGACACTCTTAGAAGCTAATCAATCGCTTTACGAAACGCAACGAAGGATGTTGAGTTTTACAGTCATTCCACTTGAGGCGATAATAGGTGTTATAGGTGGTTGGTTCTTTCTATTTATACCAGGACAATTTAGACCGAAAACACTCGGTGAGTCACTGCTCATTTCAGTCAATATTCCTTATTATAGTGCTAGGCAGATGTATGAAAACATCAGAAAAGGTGTGGTTGATCCCAATGTTGAAGATTTGCTCAAAGATCAGTCCTGCAAAAAATTGATTTTGTATAAATATATTGACAAACATGGTAGAAAACAGTATGCACGTAATCCGAATTCCTACTTAGATTTAATTAGTAGATTGTTATTCGGTGGTATTAAAATCAACACTGAGCAAACAATCGTTTTAAAAGACAAAAACGGTTATGATGAAATTATTTTTGTCATAGATTACTCAGAAGTAAAACAAAAAAAGCTTAGTGCCGATACAAAAAAGATGATTTATGCTAGTTTAGGTATTGGTATTGTTTTTACTTGTATTATTGCTGTATTTATGTTTTATCCTCTCGCTTTACTCAGTCTTGGCTTAGTTTGTGCTGGATTACTCTTTTTCGTCTGGGATAACATTACTACAAAATATAACTATGAAATTATTCCACTAACAAGAAATGTCCTTAGTGCTATTTATGATAGTTCTGTTGTGAAAGATTTAGAGCAAGATCACAAACTTGCTCTCCATGAGATTGAGCAATTACACAGAGCATTTGTAATACAGTCGTTAATACTAAAAGGAGAATGGTTAATTGAATGGGAACGAAAAATGTTTCCAGAGAACCTAACACAACAGTATGGAGAAGATTTTATTACCGAGTTCGATAAACGAAAACAAAAAGAACTCAATACACATGATAAAAAGAAATTATTGGAAGAATTAGCTAATATAGAAGAAAAAGTGTCTATGGTGAATCAATAATGAAAATATTTAAGAAACAAAAC
>JBFMGH010000537.1:0-26147 GCA_040752795.1 Cyanobacteriota bacterium | reverse complement strand
AGTAAGGATTTGCTTGATAAAAAGGTGTGTTGCTTGTAACATAATATATACCTCTATTTTGGAGTTTGGACACTTCTAAAATAGAGGTTTCATATATTTTTTGCAACCTTATTTAAAATTCAGTATTTAGAATAATTCCTATTATTACTTTAAATTGTATACCATAACACTGCCAGAAAAAGTATTTCTGTTATTATCAGTTAATACCCTCAAGGTTATTTACCAATATTCAGCTATTATAAATAGATTACATTGTTGATACTGTATTTTTTGTTTTCAATGTTCAGTCTAAAGATTACCAGACTTATTATATCTGTATCAGCACTATATTACAGATTTATTATTGCTATATCACTATTTATTATTTAAAAGTATTATGATTTATGTGTGATTATGCTAATTTTGTTTTGTTATCAGTAATCATATAATGCAAAAAACTTTTAGTCTGTGATTCCCGGCACATTTAACTATACTATACAATATGTTGATCATCTATATGTTGTGCAGATTGTCCGAAATCATATAATTAAATTTATTTATGAATGATAAAATTTATAAATTAAGAAAAAAGTTTATTTTATTAAATTATTAATACTCAATAAACACCAAAAATTGAAAAAGTTAAGCAAGTTTATATTATAAGATTTTAAAATTATGTATTACGCTGAATGTAAAATTGATATAAATAATAGTAATCTAAAAGAAGCAATCATTGCTAATATTAACACTTTACTATCCTCATTATATCAAAATGGTCAGATATTTGAAGATTATAACGTAGCAATACACAAAAATGAAATAAGAGTTATGGTCTGCTGCCCTGAAGAGGACTCTTTAAACGTTGTTTATCAAAATAATTATGTCAATAAATATCGAAGTGAATTAGAACGCAATCTTAACTCTGATATCAATTTTAAGATTATAGGCCATGATCAGGAATTCAAGCCCTCTAAATGCTGCAAAAAAACCATTTTTTATATACTTTACACTAATATGTTAACCCAGGTATCACCTTTGAGATGCGGTGATTGCTTCACACCCTTACCCTTATATAAAATTAAGAGTAATGATGAGAGCTTAGTATATGATATACTAAAATGGAGCTCAGATTATAAGGCCTGTGATGTATTATATATTAACTCTTCATCTGGAGAAAAATTTGGGTTAAAACAAATATCTGAATATAACAGTAAATTATCTAAATACGGCATTTTAATATGTAACAGAATAACAAACGCTATCGGTATTCCTGTTTATTACTACTTGTTTAACAATAAAAAAAGTAGTGTTAGTATAGATAAAAAACAAACCTGCCCAGGATGTGGTAGAAATTGGTTGCTAAATAATAAACTTCATAATATTTTTGACTTTAAATGTAATTATTGCTATTTGCTATCAAATATTTCTACAAACATTTGAAGCTAGGGTTGTTATTTAATAGTCTTTTATTTTAAACATTTTTTTCAGATTGATCTTTTTTCTGTTCAAAATTATCAATATATTCCTGAAACTTTTTAGCATCTTTTTCTGATATTTGACTGAGTTTCTCTATAATATTTTTTACTTTATCCAGGTTACCTTTTAAAAAATGAATTTTCCCAAGGCCTGTAAATGCTTCAACAGCATTAGAATCTATTTCTAGTGCTTTGTAGAATGATTCTTTAGCTTCCTGATCTTTATTTAAGGCCAAATAAGTATTACCAATACCAATCAAAGCTTCCGGTAAAAATTCAGATATTTTTAAAGCATTATTATATTCTCTTAAAGCATCTTCATATTTACCTTTAGAATTATATGCACTTGCTACACCCAGGTGACAAAGAATATAAATTTCTTTATACATATCTTTAACCTGATCTTCAAGAATCTTATGTTTATACGCAGAGCCAATATTAGACCTTTTGCTAACATCTTCAGGTTTAATTAAAAAGACCTTCCCTAAAACATATATAGCTTCATCATACTTTTCAACCGCCAGATAAATTGACCCCAGACTTGCATATGGAATAGGATTATATGGATCAAGCCTTATAGCCTTTTTATAAAAAACAGCTGTTTCTTCTATATTACCCAGTTTAAAGTTTGTATCTGCAATAGAACAGCATATGCTTGAAGAATTTTTATCCATAGAATATTTTTTCTTATAATTATTCAGTGCTTCAGAATAGTTGCCCATTTTATAATATATATCACCCATAGCACTGTAGTTATACGGGTTATCAGGGTTAATTCTTGCAGCTCTTTTATAAGCATTTAAAGCTTCCATATGCTTATCCAGTGATTTATAAACATCACCCAGGTTTATTTGAGTGCTATAAGAATCCGAATTTAAAGAAATTGCTTTTTGATAATGTTCTTCAGCAAGTTTAAGTTGATTTAATAATGCATATATACCGCCAAGTGCATCATGAACCTGATAATTATTATCATCAATTTGAATTACTCTTTGATATGTTTCAATAGCTTTAGCATAATCTCCAGAAAGGCCATAGGCACCACCCAACTTAAGATAATGATTTATGTTATCAGGCTCAAGATCTACCAGCTTAGAATATATTTTAACCGAAGAATTAAATTTCTTAAGCCTGAAGCTTAAAATGGCTTGAAGTTTTAGTATTAATACTTTTAAAAATTTCATTTATATCCTAAAAAGTTTTTTGCTTGGTCTTTTCTATACTTATTATCAAAAATAATGATTTATTTTCAAGATCAATTAAGGTATTTTGTTTAAACTCCAACATTTTATAAGTTAAATAATTCTGCTGGTTATGGTTAATCAAGAACATTATATAAATAGTAAAAATACTTTAGAATATGTTAGTTACCCTTTAACCATTGGTAACATCGTCAGCAAAGCCTGGAGAATTTACAGAGTACAGCTAAAAAGATATTTGATATATTTTCTGATTCCCGCAATACTTTCCTTTTGTTGTTATAGGTTTAATGAAATTATCATAGCATTAAAAGGATTTAATAATGCACATAATATTTTGTTAGATAATATTTCTTGCTTTTATTTATTTTTAGTAGTTTTTTTATTCTTTGTTTCCTGTTATTTTTTCGTTGCTTATATTAAAGACTTCTATTATAACCTCACAGGCTTCAGCATAGAACCTTCGCAAATTATTATTCAACAAAGACAAAGTATATTAAGAGTGCTTTTTTTATCTTTTATAGTTTTATCAAGAACTATAATTTTTTTCTTTATCAGTATGTTTTTGCTGGGTATACTTTTTACTTTATTATCAATACTATTTTTCGACACTAACCCTGCAATGATAATAATTCTACTCGCTATACTAATAATATTGTTATTGGTTTTCACAAGAAGCATCGTTATATCTTTTTTTAGTATACCTATGCAAGTTGTTATATTTTCTATAGATAAATATAACCTGTTAAAAACAGATACACTCGCTATGAAACTATTAAAAACAGACTCAAAGAAAACATCACTATTAGGCTTATTATTGCTGTTTCTCTTTTTTACTTTTTTTATACTCTCTGGAATTTATACATCTTTAATTCATATAATGTTTAACCCACTCGAAGAAACCCATTCTACATATTTATTATTCTTTATAGCTTTATTTATTCTAGATATATGTAATTATTTAATTATTTTTCCATTAATTATTACATCTACAATTCTTTATTATTTTGATATAAAGTCAAATAAGGAAGGCACTGACTTACTTTATTCTTTATTACTAGAAAAAAACCATTTTGAAAACAGTAATTAAACCTTTAAAATCTATTAACTTTTTAATATATTGAAAATTATGTGTAATTGATTCAATTTTGCTGTCAGCACAGTAAATATATTCTCAGGAGCATTATAAATGATAGAACTAACACGGAATAGAGGTTATGCCATAATAGGCTTGCAAAACCCTTCAAAAATAGTTAATATAGGCCATGCACTTAGAGCCGCCGGCGCCATGAATGGCAAAATGGTAGCCGTTGCCAAAGCAAGCTTTAAAGACACTGTTACTGATACAGCAAAAGCATACAGACATGTTCCACTTGTTATGGTTGAAGAGCTTAAAGAAGTTATTCCTTATGACTGCACTCCTGTTGCAGTCGAACTACTTAAAGACGCTAAACCACTTCATGAATATCACCACCCAGAAAGAGCTTTCTATATATTTGGCCCTGAAGAAGGCGTTATAGACGATTATGTTCTAGATTATTGCAAAGAGAGAGTTTATATTCCTTCTAACTATAGCCTTAATATGGGTGTTACAGTTAATATCATTCTTTATGATCGATTAGCAAAACAATTAATAGACCAGAAAGTTAAAAAAAATAGAAGCGAAATTTTTCGATAATTAAGACTTGTGCATAAGTGTATCCCGGATTATTCACAAAGTTTCGGAAATAGATCTTTGCCGAGGTCCCATCATTAACCACTGTTCTCTGATATTTTATAAAACATTAGTTTTGCAAAGATCTCTAATTTGATTAACTGATTATTATATTGCTAAAAATAACCTGATAGTGGTTATTTGGGTTCACAAATAGTTATATATTGATTATAGTTTAATACAAAACTCTTCCAATTAACGGCTAAACTACTTCGGCACAAACCTTCTTATGAAAAGTAAGCATTTTTTGTTTAGTATCAAAATCTATAACAATATTATCACCATCTATAAAATTAGACCTGATAAGTTCCTTTGCCAGAGGCGTTTCAATTATTTTCTGAATCGTTCTTTTAAGTGGCCTTGCACCATAAACAGGATTATAACCTTCATTAACTATAAAATCTTTTGCAGATTCAGTTAACTCAAGAACGATTGATTTTTCTTTTAACCTGTTTGCAAGATGACTAATCTGAATATCAGTTATAAGTTTCATATGATTCTTATCAAGAGCATGAAACACTATTGTCTCATCAACGCGGTTTAGAAATTCCGGTTTAAAAGAGGTTTTCAAAGTGTTTAATACTAAAGTTTTAGCCTCATCATAAGATTGATTACCCTCAGAATAATTGAGAATATATTGTGAGCCTATATTGGAAGTCATTATTATCACAGTATTTTTAAAATTAACAACCTTTCCCTGAGAGTCTGTCAGGCGGCCATCATCTAAAATCTGAAGCAAAACGTTAAAAACATCACTGTGAGCTTTTTCAATTTCATCAAAAAGAACTACTGAATAAGGTTTTCTTCTAACTGCTTCTGTCAATTGTCCTCCTTCTTCATAGCCAACATACCCGGGAGGCGCACCAATAAGTCGGGCAACAGAATGTTTTTCCATATATTCTGACATATCAATTCTAACTATTGCATGCTCATCATCAAATAGAAATTGGGCCAGAGCTCTCGCCAGTTCTGTTTTACCAACCCCGGTAGGACCTAAAAATATAAAACTTCCTATTGGCCTGTTAGGGTCTTTAATTCCAGCCCTTGCTCTTATTATAGCATCAGAAACAGCTGAAACAGCTTCTTCCTGGCCAATAACTCTTTCATGAAGCTTTTCTTCTAATAAAACTAATTTTTGAGCTTCACTTTCCAGCAGTTTATTCAACGGAATACCTGTCCATCTGCTTATTACGTTTGCAATATCCTCTTCATCAACTTCTTCTTTTAACAAGCGTTTTGCAGATGACTGATTTATTTGTACTTCCTTTTCTGCTAGCATTTTCTCAAGTTTAGTTAATGTACCATACTTAAGTTCTGCAGCCTTATTTAGATTGTATTCCCTTTCCGCTTTATCTACTGCAACTTTAACGCTTTCAATCTGCTCTTTTAGAGTTTGGATCTCCTGAATACCATTTTTTTCAAGATCCCATTGAATCTTCAGAGCACTTGATTTATCTTTCAATTCAGCAATTTCTTTATTTAATCTTTCAATTTTTTCTCTGGATTTATCATCTTTTTCAAGTTGTAAAGCCGTTCTTTCAATTTCAAGTTGCATTTTTCGACGTTCAATTTCATCAATTTCAACAGGCCTTGAATCTATTTCCATACGTAGTTTCGCTGCCGACTCATCAATAAGATCAATAGCTTTATCAGGTAAAAATCTGTCAGCAATATATCTATTTGAAAGCAAAGCCGCTGAAACCAGAGCACTGTCTTTTATAATAACACCGTGGTGTACTTCATAACGCTCTTTAAGACCTCTCAAAATTGATATTGTATCTTCAACTGAAGGCTGATCAATTAGAACAGGCTGAAATCTTCTTTCAAGTGCTGCATCTTTTTCAATATATTTTCTATATTCATCAAGGGTAGTTGCCCCAATACAATGCAACTCACCTCTGGCCAGCATTGGCTTAAGAAGATTACTTGCATCCATTGAGCCACCTGTAGCACCAGCACCAACTACTGTGTGTAATTCGTCAATAAAAAGTATTATTTTACCTTCAGAGTTTTGAACTTCTTTAAGTACAGCCTTTAATCTTTCTTCAAATTCACCTCTATATTTTGCACCGGCTATTAAAGCTCCCATATCAAGAGATATAATTTGTTTCTCTTTAAGTCCTTCCGGAACATCTTTTCTAAATATTCTATTTGCCAGGCCTTCTACAATAGCTGTTTTTCCTACGCCAGGTTCACCAATAAGAACAGGGTTATTTTTTGTTCTCCTACTCAAAACCTGAATAACTCGTCTTATTTCGTCATCACGGCCAATAACAGGATCCAGCTTTCCCAGCTCCGCAAGAATAGTTAAATTACGCCCATATTTTTCCAGTGCCTGATACGTAGACTCAGGGTCAGCTGAAGTAACTCTCTGGTTACCTCTTATATCCATCAAAACTTTTAAAACCTTATCTTTGCTTATATTAAAATCTTTAAATATTGTGGAAGGCACACTGCTATCATTAAGTGTTAACTCTGCCAGTAGAATATGTTCAACACTTACATATTCATCTTTTAAATTGCTGGCCTCTTTTTCTGCCTGAACAAAAAGCTTGTCAAGACGAGGTGTAACATAAAAACTATCTACAGGCCTGCCATTAGTTGTAACTTTTGGAATCTTTTGAAGCGCACTGTCAAATTTCTCTCTCAATAATTGTGTATCTAGATCCAGTTTCTGAATGATTTTTGACAACAAACCATCTTGCTGATTTATTAATGCCAGAAAAATATGTTCGGTACCAATTGCATGATTATGGTTTTCAGTTGCAAGATTATGAGCGTCATTAATTGCTTCAATAACTTTTTGAGTTAATTTATTGGTTTTTATCATAAAATTCCACCTTCAATATAAAATTTAAAGCACTATACTATTCCACATAAATAATGAATCTATCCTGACAGAACGCCCTATAATCTAGATTCTATAAATTACTTTTAAGAATCAGTATAATCCGTACTTGTAAAAATATTATATGCCTAATATTACATACAATTTAAAAATCTACGGAAAATTTTAATGATCATAAAAAAAATCTTAAAAAGTTCAAAACTTACCATTTATTAAATTTAATTCTTGATTCATCATATCGAACTGCAGGTGGTAAATATTCATCCGGATACCCGATTGGTATAAGAGCAAAGGGTATAATCTCTTCAGGCATTTCTAATAATTTGCGAAACTCAACTACTCTTGTTTCTCTGGGGTAAACACCAAGCCATACACCCCCAAGCCCCAGTGCTTGAATAGCTATTAGAATATTTTGGGTGGCTGCAGAGCAATCCTGCACCCAGTAATTTTTATGCATTTCAAGTGTTGGGTCTCCACAAATAAGTATTGCCACTGATGCCTGTTTTACCATGCTAGCATAAGGGTGAAACCCGGGTATTTGATCAAGTATTTCTCTCTTATTAATTATTACAAAATGCCAGGGTCTCTGATCTCCTGCTGAAGGTGCTGCCATAGCTGCATTTATTATCTCTAATACTTTTGATTCAGGAACCTTCTCTTCTGTATATTTTCTTATACTTCTCCGTGCTAAAAGTGAATACATATTTAATCCCCTATATTTATTCTGCAAGTATGATAATTAAATTTAAACAATTTAAACTTTTCTTGAATCAAGAATTATTTTATTATAACAAAAAACCTGTTTTTAATACCTTCAAAGAAATGCTGCTCTACTATTTTTAAAAATTAGTCTAATATCTTACCTTTCTGGAAATCTATTTGGCTTTTATCAGGAGGTAATACCTCATAAATAGGTTTAACATCAGCATCTGAAGAATACATATATTTATCAGACATCCGCTTAACTCTACCTGCTAATATTTCAAGCAATACTTGAATAAGAACAGGTGTTTGATCAAGATAAGCTTCAAAAATCTTTTTATCTATAACCTGAACTTCTATATTAGTAAGGGCTTTTACTGATGCAGTACTTTTTTTATTTCCAAATAATGACATTTCTCCAAATATTTGCCCTTCTCCGAGTGTTGCAATTGAAACAATTTCAACTTTAGAAATTCGTTTATAAACCTCTACTTTGCCAGTTTTTAATATATAGGCCTCATTAACAGACTTGCCTTCTTTTATTATAACATCTCCAGCAATATATTTTTTAATTGTTATTTTAGTCATAATTTAATTATATCTGACAGATTAAATTCTTCACTGGTAAAAATTAAACAATTTGCTGATTAATTTCTAACACTGGTTAACAAGAATGTATTTAATATGAGTTTATTGTTTTTTGTACGCATTTATAACCTTTTCGACAGCTTTATCAATTGAGATAGATTCTGTTTGTGCCATATCTCTAGCCTTCTCTAGAGATTGATTTATTTGAACTACATTCATACCAGCAAGTTGCATTTCTCTAACATAATTTTTCGAAGCATATGGAGCTGCAAATGAAGATCCACGTATTTTAGAACCTGAAGTATTAATAACTTCACTGGAAGACAAACCAGGGTTTTCGCTCATTTTTTGCTGTATTGATGTTAATTTTTTAGCATTAGCTTCACCAATATCAGCTGGAGTGTAGACACCTTTTGTATACACATCCACAAGAGAGCTTTCAGCACTAAACTCAGCTATATTTCCACCCTCATCAAAAGCTCCAACAACAACTGCATTAGGGTTGATAGAATAAAGATTAACTATATCAGTATTATTTGCCATTTCATGTTCATCTTTATTGCCCGCAGCAATAACTACTGGTATATTTAATTCGGGAGAAGCCAGCTTTTCTATTTCATCATAAATTTGAATAGGTCTTTCAAAACCAAGCATATGATAATGATCATCAATAACCTGACGCAATTCATTGTATCTACTTTTAAGCTGTTGATTCTCCTCTTCTGTTTTGTCAGAATATAATTGTGTAACTATTTCACGTTTCTGTTCTTCTAATTGTTTTATTTCTGCCTGTCGCTCCGGAGAATTTGCAAATTCATATTTTTGTTTCATTAATTCATAGATTTCAGCATGTTTACTTTTAATATTCGCTGGGGTTAATTGTTCAACATCAGGCTTTTTATCATAGCCTAAAACTCTGTTTAAATCTTCAATATTCATTTTAATACCAAGCGAAATATTGACCTGTGAGATATCTTCCCCTTGTTCTGCACGTTGCCTGACTTCTCTAAGCCTGTCAGCTGTTTCTATAAAGTTTCTTTCAAGAGGGATTGTTTGAACTTCACCATTTGAAGCAATTATTGTTACCATTTCACCATGAGGAAAGTCTGTTTTTTTATCTTCATCCAGATCATCTTTGAGTTTAAAACCGTCAATAATAGCAGTCTTTTCATCAGGTGCAGTATGCTGCCTGTAATTTACAACGGGCTTTTCAGGGTTAATTTGCCTGGGGTCAAATTTTAAATTTAACTTTATAGGGGTTCCCGGAACAAAAGCAGCCCCCGGCACCTGAGATTGTTCTTCTCCTAACCTCGGAATAATATTCGTTTCAGGTTTAGGACCAGTATTAGTTTTTAATGGTTCAAAACCTGTTTTGCCAGTTTTTATTTTATTATCACCAAATTGCATTTTTGTCCTCTTATATTGTTTCGTACAAAAATGAAAAATATTTAGTACATTTCTGATCAATTTTTTATTTATAATTTTTCTTTATTTGATAACCTTAGTAATAGTAAATTTCAGGCTAGAGTAAATTATATAAATATGAAGCCATCTTTCAACTACAGTGATCTTATAAATTATAAAGAGCTTTCTTCAACAGATCTTCTGGTAGTTATTTATAATGGCAAGTATGGCTATATTGACAGATCAGGCAATATAGTAATTGAACCAAACAATGTTTTTACTCATGCGCAAAACTTTTCTGAAGGGCTTGCCCTTGTAACAACTGGTGAGCAAGGAAATATTCACTCATTAAAAAGAGGCTATATTGATATAAACGGAGATTTTGCTATTGAGTCAGCTTTTTATCTTGCTGACCATTTTTCAGAGGGTCTGGCTCCAGTAGCAATGCATAATTTTAAATCACTAAAAGCTCCAATTGAAAGTGGCTATATCAACAAACAGGGCAACTGGATTATTAAAGATAATAGATTTTTTCAGAAACCAGGTAGATTTAAAGATAACATTGCTATAGTTTGCTATTTTGATGAGAATTCAGGATATCAATATAGTTTTATTAATCGTACTGGCGAGTTTGTATTTAATTTTGGCTTTGATTATCTAACACAGTTCTCTGAGGGGCTAGCCGTTGCACAAAAAAGCCAGAATAAATATGGTTTCATTAACAAAGATGGCATTTTTACTATTCATCAAAACTTTTATGAAGCTGAACCTTTCTCTGACGGGCTGGCTTGTGTCAGACCAGATCTTCAACATGGATACGGGTTTATTGATAAAGCTGGAGACTATATTATTGACCCAATATTTGATAGCGCTAGAAGTTTCTCTGACGGAATGGCTGTTGTTGAAATTAATAACAAGTTCGGATTTATTAACAAATCCGGTAAACTCTCAATAAAAAATTTCTACGACAGTGTATTAGAATTCAACGAGGGCCTTGCACCTGTTAAAATCAATGATAAATGGGGTTATATTGACATATCTGGTAATTTAGTTATTGATTACAATTTTGATGATGCCTTTAATTTTACTAAAGGGCTTTCTGTTGTTAGAATTAATAATAAATGGGGTTATTTAAAACCTGATGGTAGCTATTTATGGGTTCCTTCTGCCTGATTAAGTTACTCAACAATTACGTTAATATGTAATAATTTGACAATCAAGTATTTTTAATGGTATCTTTATTTCAATTTATGCATAGAAAAGAGTTTTAAAATAGATTATGAACTTTCTATATTTAACAATAATATTACCTAAACTGCATAAATATAATTATTCAAATAATTTCCATTTTTCATTAAATAAATTATAAAGAGAGGTATAATTCCTCTCTTTTTTTTCCCGTAAAATCGAAGGAGCTATTATGATACCAGTTTCAGTCTCCAGCAAAAATGTTAAAAAAAGCTATATTCAAACTAAAGCAATTTTAAAATCTAATAGAAAAATTTCTGATTCAATATATGAAATGACAATTCATTGCCCTGAAATTGCAAGTTCTTCAATACCCGGACAGTTTATATCTATTCTCTGTGACAATACTTTATTAAGAAGACCTTTTAGTATTGCAGATGCAGATAGCCAGACATTGCAAATCATTTACAAACTTAAAGGCCATGGAACTTTATATATGTCTAAACTGGCACCAGGAGAACATCTAAATATTTTAGGCCCACTTGGTAACGGTTTTTCCACAAATTATAATAAAGCACTGTTAATTGGTGCCGGGGTTGGCATTGCACCACTTATTTATCTATCCAAAATTTTAATGCAAAAGAATATTGACGTTTATTTTATGACTGGATTACAAAGCAAAATAGATCTTTCAAATCCATATACCAATAATATTCTAACCATTACTGAAGATGGATCATCAGTACAAAAAGGCCTTATCACAGAGTATATAGAAAATGCTATTAAAATTCATAAACCTGACATTATCTATTCTTGCGGGCCCAACATTGTGTTAAAAAATGTGGTAAGCTTTGCTAATAAATATCATATTGATACAGAACTAGCCCTGGAAGAAAAATTTGCCTGCGGAACAGGAGTCTGCATGGGTTGTATCATCAATATTAAAGAAAATAATAAGGTTATCAATAAACGTATATGCAAAGATGGCCCTATTTTTAAAGGAGACAGTATCGCATGGTAACTTTAGACAACAATATAACAAGCATTGGCTCTCCTGATTTATCTATAAAACTGGGCAAATTAAATTTAAAAAACCCTATAATAACCGCTTCTGGAACTTTTGGTTATGCTGATGAATATGAAGATTATGTTGACTTGAAAAATATTGGAGCCATAGTAACAAAAGGAATTACATTAGAACCAAGAAAAGGTAATCCTCAACCCAGATTATGTGAACTTGATAATGCGCTAATAAACTCTATAGGCCTTGAAAATATTGGCATTAAAGCATTTATTTCACAAAAGCTACCAGTATTAAGAGAGAAAGAAATTTCATTTATTGTTAACATAGCAGGCTTTTCCATTGAAGAATACATTGAACTTGCCCAAATATGCGAAAATAACAATATAGAAGCTATTGAAGTCAATGTTTCCTGCCCAAATGTTAAAACAGGCTGCCTTGAGTTTGGTACCGATGAATCTATTCTTTATAATCTTATAGCCAGCGTCAGAGAAAAATACACAGGTACTTTGATTGTTAAATTAACTCCAAATGTAACCAATCCTGTGCCACTGGCGCAGGCTGTTGAAAAAGCCGGGGCAGATGTTATATCTGCTATAAATACAGTTAGAGCACTTAACGTAAAAACTCATCTAAAAACCGGCGTATTAACAAAAATATTATTAAAAGGTGGAATGTCTGGCCCTGCTATAAAACCTATTGCACTTAACTACATTAATACAATAAGAGCCTCAGTTAAAATTCCTATCATTGGCATGGGTGGAATAAGTTCATTTGAAGACATGTTAGAATTCATTGCTGTTGGCTCACAGGCAATACAAATAGGTACTATTAATTTTATACACCCTGATATATCTGAAATACTTGTTAACCATCTAAAATTTTTCTTAATAGAAAATAATATTAAAAGTTTTACTCAATTAATAAAAGGAGATTAGAATGGGCCTAATATTAGAGAAAGCAAATATTTATGAATTAATGAAAGAAACCGGAAGTATTCTTGAAGGTCATTTTGAATTAAGCTCGGGTGTACACACTAACACTTACTTTCAATGCGCAAAACTTATGCAATATTCAAGTATTGCTGAAACTATTGGAAAAGAATTATCTAATAAATTTGAAAAAGATCAATTTGATACTATCTTAAGCCCTGCTGTAGGTGGTATTATTATTGGTTATTTGATTGCTAAAAACCTTAATAAAAAATCTATTTTTGTAGAGAGGAAAGAAGGTATCTTACAGCTTCGAAGAGGTTTTGAAATTGAAAAAGGTGAAAGAATTGTTATTATTGAAGACGTTATAACAACAGCTAAATCTGCTCTTGAAACTGCTGATATTGCTACCAATTTTGGAGCAATGATCAAAGGCTATGGCTGTATTGTTGATCGTTCTAATGATTCAACTGGGCTTAAAATAAATTCACTCTTTCAAAAGTCTCCTGTTATTTATCAACCTGAAGACTGTCCTCTTTGCAAAAAGGGTATTCCCATTCAAAAACCCGGTAGTAAAGCTAAAGTAGTTAAGTAAACTGTTTTTGCTATATTTAAAGCTTTAACTGCAAAAGTTAAAGCTTTTTATTTATTATTCTATATACTATCAGATCATCTGTCCAATTATTTACCGGAACCAGGTATTTATTAGATGATATTAAACTATCTATTTCTTTACCCTGCTTTAATGAAGTTATTATATTTTCTGGTAATATTTTTTCATCAAGATTTAGTGGATTTATTGATGCTATAATTTTTAGAATTACTTTTTCATTAGATACATTCTGGTTACTTGATTTTTCTTTAATTATTATATCAGTTGAATTATTTGCACTTAATTGCTTATCTTTTATTATTAATTCAGTCTTAAATGATTCACTTAATTTAAAAACATTTATATAAACAGCTCTATCGCAATTTAAATTTAATATAATTTCATCTGATGAAGAATATACGCCTTCATCATTAGTGTTTAAAGTTGTTTTAAAAGTAATATCACTATTAAAATTTGAAATATTTATTATATTCAAAAAGTTATAGATGTTTGTCATCTGTTCTTGAACCCAGTTGAGAACACCTTTCCTTGTCATAAATGACGCACTTATTCTGGAAGATACTGGCTTGAACTTTAAATATACTTTGTATTTATCACTAATTTCCCTAACATTTACTACATTAGAATAATATTTTTCGTCTGAATTCGTATCTATCAAGCTAATATTTTTTAGATACCCAGATAAATAACCTGTAATATCTTCGTCCTTTGATAATATATAAACAGGCGGTAATACTGGTTGCAAATATTGATAATTCTTTATAACCATTTCATTTACTTCAGGCTTTCCATATATTATTGATGCCAGGGCAGTATTTTCTGTATTATCAACACAATTGATTTTAAGCAATGCTCCACTTTCTGATATATATATAGAACCATTATCTTCAACAGATGATTCAAAATTATTTATTGTTGCAGAATTATTTGGCATTATTTCAGATATTACTTGTTTATTATTTAAAACTTCTCCTTTAGTCTTTTTATTTAAAAAGCTACTATTTAAATTTCCATACAGAACTGGTATCTGGAAAGGATTATCAAGCATAGTTAAACACCTGACCTGTTTAATTATTTCAGACCATTTTTCGGGGCTTTTAGATGAATTAAGAACTCTGTATAATGCACTGGTAAATGAGCCACATCTGTGAAAATTACCCCGAACATTTAATGATGAGTCTGTGCTACCATCAAAAGCTTTTTCATTTTCCATAGCTGCAGCAATAAAAATATATCTCTGATCAAAATCATATTCTGATGAAGTTTTATCGCTAGAAAGATTTTTTGTTCTTATTTTCTTATAATTTACACCCCTTATCTCTGGCAGTTCTCTAGTTACTTTTCTTTTTGCAATAAAAGCATCGAGTTCATCTGCTACCCTATTGGCTGTACCAGAATGACAGCTGTCAAAAATCATTGTAAGATTTTTAGTATTTATTTTTTCTAAAAGCCATGCTACATCATCATCACTTATATAATTATTGGCTTCATTGTTCTTGAAGTCATATGGTACTATAACCTCATCAAGATTATCAATTTCATCTTTATCATCGTCATTTATTTGTCTGCCATGTCCTGCAAAATATATAAATACTTCATCTTCTGGTTTAACAATTTTCCCTAATTCTTCTAACGCTTTTATTATCTTGCTTCGTGTAGCATCATTTTCATATAAGGTTATCATTTTATTGAATTTAAACCTTGTATTTAAAAAATCTTCAATTAAAACTGCCCCTGATACACCTCCCTGAAGGTCGTAGCCAGAATCTTTGTAATCTATACCAATTATCAAAGCATATTTAGCATGTGTTTCCTGTGAAAGACTAACTGGCATTATAATAAACAGATTTAATAATAATAGTATAACAGTAATATATATCTTATTCATAAATATTCCTTAATATTAAATGTTAATATTGCCAGTCTCCAATTATAATAAACGGCGCCCAGGCAACAGGCGAAGACTTAAATCCTGAGCCATTCTCATTTAAAAATTCTAATTGAGCTTCTTTCAATGCTTTTGCTGGCATTTTAAACCTGTCTGTTTTTAATTTTTTATAAAATTTTGCCATTATTGTGGATGTTGATACATCATCTACTTCCCATAGACTCGCTATAATTGTTCTGGCTCCTGCCAGTTCAAACTGTGACGCAAGAGATGTTAACTCTTTGCCTTCTGAAGTTTTTCCTAATCCTGTTTCACATGCACTTAATATGACCATTGCATTATTAATACCCTGATTAAGTGCAGGAATATCTCTTAAATACAATGGTTTATCATCTGAAAAAAGTAGCATTGAACTTTCAAGATTATCTGCATTATATTTTCCGTGACTTGCTATATGTAAAATGTTTACAGATGGACTTAATGTTTTAATATTATTGATATCAGATTCAATTAAATCCTTTCCAAAAATTTCTTTTAATTCTTTAACGATTATACTAAGATTGGACAGATCATTAAAATCTGCAACAGCTGCTGCTACTATAGGTTTATCAGGAAATGTGTTGTTCATTGCTATGTTTAAAAGACTTATTCCATTGATACTTACCAGATTATAATCTTTTTCTATAAGATATTTATTTCCATCAAAAATCATGCCAGGTGGTATTATTGCAATATCGCCTGTAGCATACATTACTATGGTATTATATCTGGTTTTTACAGGATCAATATTATTTAAATGATCATATACTGGTTTATAAATAAAATCATATACTTTTTTTGTTTCTTCTTTAATGGCTATTACATTATATTTTTCTTTATCAATAGTAGATTCTATTATTAACTTACGAATTTCTTCAATTGAATTATTTAAATCTCCATTAAATATTTGCTTTTTGAATACTTTATTATCGCTTATTTCATTAGTGACAAAGAATATATATGCTTCATTACCACTTATAATAGGATATACAAGCACACATCCCGTGGGAAGTACCTTTGATATAGTAACAATTTCGTCTGGTTTAATTTTTAATAATGATTTAATGTTTGTATATTTAGGATCACTGGATACTGCATTAGCTATATCTAATAATACTTTTACAGATTTGTTTTTCTGTTCAATAACTTCTGGAGCTTTTTTATTATCCTTTAACATACTTATTAACTCTTTTTGATTATTTTGCCAGTTCTCAATAAGAGAATCAATCTCAGTATTATTATATTTTGACAGCATTTCAAAAAATGTTGTCTGCATAGAATAAAGATTCGCTTCTGTTAAATTATTAATAACCTTTAAACTTAAATCTTCTTGTTCACTTTCTTCAGATAAAACTGCAGCACTATAGTCATTATAAAAATCAACAAGTAAATACTGATCCGGAGTTAGAGATCTTGTTGAATTCATTGATTCTATTGAAGCAATTACTGGTGATATACTTGCATCCTGCAAAATTTTTATATTTTTTAAAGCCTCCTCTAGATACACAATTTGTTTCTCATTAGAATCTCTTGCCTTTGCAATCTTGGATAATTTATAATTTATTTTCCATAGATTATAGTTATCATTAAGTAACAAAGCATAATTTTTTGCTTTCTCAAATGTTTTAGATGCTTGTTCATAATTATTATTTGAATAAAAAAGCTCTCCAAGGTTCATTAAAATTGTTAGCACAATTAATTTATTATTTGACTCTGATTCTGAAGTCTCCTGAATAATCTTTAATGCTGCCTGATATAATTTATCAATAACAATTGTCTGATCATCTGTATTAGTAGACAATTCAGATGATAACTGTTCTAGTTCTGCATTCAATGATTTAATTTTATTTGTTGACGTATCATAAATACTAATTTCTGCAGATTTTTGTAATATATCTTTTACTTTTAAAAGCTTTTGACCCGCAGGTAAATCATGATAATATAATGCATTAGCCATATTATTTAATGTTATAGATATATCTTTATATAAATGAAACTCTACCTGAGCTTCCAAAGCTTTATCATAAAGATCTATACTATCTTTATATTGTTTATTGTGATATTTCAGATTAGCTTCAGTTGCCTTAATAACAGATAATATTTTGTTTGAATCTTTACCTAACTCAACAATTTGAAACTTTTCTGCTGAAGTTGTTAATAAATTTTCAGCCGTAACAAAATCATTATTTAACATTGCAATTTCAGCCAATCCAAGATTATTATCTATTCTAATATGATCATTTTCTAATACTGAAAAAGCATTTGATTGGTTAAAACATTCCTTTGCTTTATTGAATTCCTTCATTTCAAAATAGGTTCTGGCAAGTTTATTTAATACAAGCTTATTTAGCTCGTTAAATTGATTCCTATTATCTTCAGACATAATCTCTTTAAGGGTAATTAATACTTCGTTCAGATCTTTGAATGCATCTTTTAGCATATTTTTATCGTATTTTATCTCAGCAATATTATATTTTGTACCAAGTAATCTTTTCCAGTATAAATTTTCATCAATATTATCAATGTTTTTCTGCAATATATTCAGTACTTTATTATAATTATCCTCAGCTTTTTGATATAACATAAGATCATAATACATTTTTGCTTCAAGGTTTAAGCAATCTATTTCACCAATAACATCTTTCCTGGCAATATAAATATTTTGTGCCAGACTAATTAAATCAATAATTGAATTCATATACTGTAATAATTGATCCGGGTTAGAACTTATATAAGCTCTTTTTAACAATTGAACTCTGGCTAGATTGTAATAACTATCTGCTGCAAGA
Organism: Cyanobacteriota bacterium; assembly: GCA_040752795.1. Classification (GTDB taxonomy): domain Bacteria; phylum Cyanobacteriota; class Vampirovibrionia; order JBFMGH01; family JBFMGH01; genus JBFMGH01. Next base: position 7,768 of record JBFMGH010000537.1, on the reverse strand, counting down.
ATATAAAAGTCCGGATTGTTCTCTAGCTCTTTCTCTATTATATCTAAAGCAGCATTATAATTATTCTCTGCCTGTATATAATTTTGTTTTTTAATTTCAATATTGCCAAGATACTTTAAACTTTCAGCTTTAGAATAGTTATCTGAAATAATATCTGCAAATGATTTAACTTTACTCCAGATTTCCATTGATTTCTCAAGCTGATCACTTTGAAAAAGATTAATAGCTATTCCCTTACAAGATATCAAATTATCACTATTAATATCAGAATTGCAATCAATTGCTCTAACAGAAGAACAGGGTATAAATAGCAATAAAATAATAATTAATAACCGCGTTTTATTAATCAATTAGTTTATCTCCAATTACCTGATAAAATAAATGGAGCCCAGTAATATGGATGAGCATATGATATACCTTTATATCCTGTCAGTTTAACATCTGTATTTGCTGAATCTATCAACTTTAATTTGGCTCTTCTTAGTGCATCAGATTTGTTTAAACTTTGCATGTCTTCTTTATTAAGGTAAAAGTTCTTCATCAATTCAGATGTTGAAGCATCACTTACCTGCCATAAACTTATAATAAGACTATTGGCACCAGATATTAAAAATGCACGAGACAGGCCTACCATTCCCTCTCCATCTATTACCTTTCCTAGCCCTGTATCACAAGCTGATAGAACCACTGTATCAGCATTTAGATTACTACCTGATAATTCATAAGCATACAATATTCCATCAATCCCTTTATTATTGCCCAAGATTGCATTATCATCCTTACTTAATACTAGCCCTGACATATATGGGTTTTGATCATCCATTATACCGTGAGAAGATATATGGTAAATGCCATATTGACCGATATTATCTCTTACTGCTTTTTCAGTAGCCTGCTTTCCTAATAATAAAGTTGCTTTATCATTATAAAGATCTTTTATAAACTTACCCTCTATCTCAGAATTGGGGAGTGAAAGTAATAAACTTGATCTGTTATCTAAAGCTCTTGTTGTTACTGAAGATTCATGTCTTGTTGAGAGCAAATTTAAATCTGTCCCGGGGTCTAATAATTTTTCTATATCATTCTGTAAATAGCTAATTTCAGGATTGGCCGCTATGAATACATTTGTATTCCCCTCTTTCCTTTTATTCTTTTCTAAAAATGACAATATTGACGCTGATGGCAAGTAGCTTACATTAATTTTAGTTCCCAAAAATTCAGCATTTTTATACTTTGAAAGCGCTAAATCATTATCTGATTGTTGCTCAACATAGTCTTTTATTACTAAAGATTCAAATGGCAAATAGTAAAGTATACCATGAGGCACAATAATAAGATTTTTATATTGACTAGTATCCGTAATAAAACTATTGATAGGTTTTAACAAAATATTATAAAGTTTATTTGATGTTTGAAGATCAAGTTTTTCCAACACCTTAATCTGTGAATCAAAATTACCTGCGTAAGACGCAGCTTTTAAAGGCCCTGTTACGGTATCTACTATACTTTCCAGATCTTCTTTTTTTATATCATATTTATAACCATTAATACCATCTTTAGATACTAACCAGACATACAAGTTATATCTTCCAACAAAATATTCAACAAGCAATGTATCTCTATATTCAGGCTTATTAAACAATGATACCAGTTCTTCAGAGTTTTTTGCAGATGGAAACCTGAGTTCATAATACTTCGGATATTTAATATCAAGTTCTTTTTTAAATTCAGAAAGCTGTTTTCTTGCTATACGATATTGCTCACAATCATTTGAATCTTGTTCAGATTTTTTATCCAGGTTACCTCCGGTATATTCAGCCATCCGTTCGCTGGCATCAGTAGAATAACAAAGCTTCTGACTATCATTGACTTGCTTCTCCAAACTATTTAACCTGTCAAAGTCTGCTGTACTTATACCAGCATTAAATTTTGCATCGCTAGACGCTATTGCCTGTATAAGATTTCTGGCTTTACTTCGCTCTGAATAATCAAAACCTAATACTGGTTGCTGAAGTTTAAACAGATCAAATATACAGCTTTCGAAATAATCAACTATATCATTTGTTATTTTTAATTTATCAGATTCTGAAACAAATGTTTGCCTCTGATTTTCAAGCACTTCCAGTGTTTCATTATATAAATCTAATGACCGCTGATAATTACCTTTATATTTTAGAACTGTTGCCAGTGATCCCTTATATAAAGCAGTTCTAAAGTCATTGTTTGTTTTAGTTGAAAGTTCTATAGCTTTATTTATAAATAATTCAGAATTATTCAGGTCATCCATATTTTTATATAGTATTGCAATGTTATTATATGATTCTGCCACATCTGGATGAGTTTCACCCAGTGTTGTTTTCCTTATCTCAAGGCCTTTATTAAGACTTTCAAGAGCTTTATCATATTGTTTTAAATCTTCATACGTAACACCTATATTATTATATATATTGCCGACATCAGGAGAGCTTTCACCAAACGCTTTTATAGATATTTTCAACGCTTTCTGATAAGCTTCGATTGATTTTTCTAATTGTTTTTTATAATAATAAACCTGTGCCAGATTATTATAAATAGTAGCAAGACTAGAATGATCTTCACCCTGGGCATTACTTCTTATCTTAAGTGCTTTTTCAAAATAATCAATTGCTTTCTCATATTCCTTTTGATCAGAATATGCAATAGCTATAGCATTATAAACACTAGATGTTAATGGATTATCATTACCCAGAGACTTTTCTGCTATTTTCTTATTTTTAAAAAACCAGTCAAGAGCCTGATCTGGTTTCCCCTGCTGTATGTAGACATCTCCAATATTATTATATATTGATATTAATTCTGGGTTATCTTCTCCAAGAAAATTTTTATATGTTGTCAGTGCTTTATTTAAATTCTCAAGGGCTAAATCGTATTTTTCAAGTTTAGAATAAGCCGCTCCAACATTGTTATATAAGGTTGCTGTTACTAGATGATCTTCTCCCAGCTCTTTTTTATATACATTTAATACTTTATTGTATTCATCTAAAGCTTTATTATACTTTCCCTGATAATCAAAGAGAACAGCAATATTATTATAAATGTTAGCCAGTGCTATTTGATCAGGGTTGGGTTGAGATTCTAAAACATTAATAGCTTTATTATATTCTTCAAGTGCTTTTGCATATTCTTCTTTTTTTGTATATACCATTCCTATCTGATTTATCATTTCTGATATTTTAGTTGTTTCACTGCTATGGCTTTTATATTTATCCAGAGCTTTTGTATACCAGTTTATAGCTTCATCATATTTGCCCTGTTTGTCATATAGGCTAGCAATGTTATTATAGGCTTCTACCAAACCAGAAAAATCTTTTTCTGGATTCTGTTCCTGAATTTTTAATGCTTTAAAATATAATTCTAAGGCTTTATCAAAATTAGCCTGATTAATATACTTTGCTGCGGCTTTACTATATTCTGCTGCTGATAACGTTTCATTCTCAAGAGGCTGATCTACACCAGGCTCTTTATTTTCTTCATCTTGTTGAATATCTACCTTGCCAGTCATTTTGTAGAGGTTTGCTATATTGGTATTCATTGCATTATAAGTCTGTTCATCAAGTAAATTATACTCTTTTGAAACTTCCAGAATTTCTATTAAACACATTAATGTTTTTTCCAGCTGCATGCTCTCCATATATTTTGTTGCTATAACACTATAATTATTAACCAGCAGACTCAAATCCCCTGAAGAAAGTTGCTGCTTGTTTTTCAGTGCCTTTTTAATAAGTATCTCTGCCTTGTCATATTTATCCTGAGATATCATAATACCTGATAGTTTTACATATAACGGTAATAATTGTTTAATATTTTCTCCGGGAAACTGTTCTGCCAGATCTACAATTTTTATATACTGATCAACAGCTTTTTCATTATCTGATATCTGTGTATAATATGTTGCTAATATAGCATGTGCCTGAATCATATTCTCTATATCATTTGCTTTATTAGCTTCTTCAATAGCTTTATTTGCATATTCAATCGTTTTATCAATATCACCAAGACTCATATATGCAGTTGACAACGCCAGATATGCTTTTGATGATTCATCAGGGATATTTAAGACCTTACTACTACTAGCTACAGATTCAAATAAACTTATTGCATTTTGAATATCACCTGTATAAAACAATGCTTCTGCATAAAGGTTATTAATTTCCAATACTTTTCTTTTGTTATTCAAAGATTCAAATATTTCCAGAGCCTGTTCATAATTTAATGTAGCATTTAAATAATCCTGGCCTAAAACATATAGTAACCCTTTGATTTCATATACTTCACCTAAAGAATATTTGACATTATTATTTAGCGCTATAGCCTCTGCTTTAATAAGATATTTATAACCATTATCTGTATCAGCTTTTAATAAGTAGTCTGCAGACATTAAGACATATGTTTCAGCTAGTAAATCTTTATCTGATGTACTTGTTAGCAAACCTTCAGCTAAATTTAGATATTCAAGAGATTTATCAAGGTTTTTTTTCTCTAATTCATATCTTGCATAGGTATTGTAATATTCGGCTTTATCTCTATTACTTAAACTATTTAAATCTGTAGTTTTTAAAATATTTTCAGCCTGATTAAACTGACAGGTTTCCAGAAGCTCATCAACAATATTGAACTTTTGAGCAAATAGCCCGGTATTATTTATAATTAAACACAGGAATGTAATTAAATATATAGTTAGACCTTTATTATTAATCATATTCTTAATTCCCCAATCCATTAACAACAACAACTATACTATTTTCTATTTATTTTATGCATTATACCAGAAGATAATTACAAATTTTTAAACAATATTATCTTAGCACTTGAGTTTTTTTTAATAATATAAGACTTGTACATAAGTGTATATATTCTCAAAAAAGCTAAGGTAGTAGAGAAATAGTGTCGGGTTTAGTTTAATATGCTATTTTCCTGTTATCAAACAAAAGCATTATTTAACAGTTTTTATACTTTCTGATAAACTATATTATTACATAATGCATTAATGAATCAGGCTTTAGAAAAGAACTCGGGAGCTATGTTTATGCAACAAAAGATAGAAACTCTCTGGAAAACCTTTGAAGCAACTAATGAATGGATAAAATTTTCCGATGCTAAAGCAGGTTTTGTTCTCGCTGCCAACGGAATTTTTGTTACTATTATTGTCAGTTATCTTGTTGAACATAAAGCTTTTGTATCTGACAACTGGCTACTCGTTATTCTTTTTGTTATATGGTTAATTTTAGCTGTTCTATCTACCGTATATTCTATTTTGTGCCTTAATCCTACCCTTGTTACAAAACAAAAAGATTCATTAATTTTCTTCATGCATATTGCTAAAAACTTCGACTCTCCTGATGACTATAACAATGCTGTTTCAGAAAAATATTCTGACGATAATGAAATTTTTAACCAGCTTACCAATCAAGTTTGGGCAGTGTCAAAGGTAGCAGAATATAAATGCAAAATGATCGTTTTATCAATAAAATTCTTTTTAATGACTGTTTTATTTGGTATTTTAGCTTTGGGTTTTGTAATATTTGTTGTTATAACTTCTTAAGATGCATAATTTAAATGACAAAAACGTTACTCTTATATCAGTAGGTTCTACCGGAGATATTTTACCTTATATCTCTCTGGCAATAAAGCTAAAAGAGAAAGGTGCAAGAGTTACTTTATGTTCATATGTAAACTATACCGAACTTGTTCAAAATAATAATATAAATTTTTACCCATTAAGTTTTGATATTAAAGATTTTTTAAAAAGTGAAGATATTGGAAAGCGTTTCACCAAAAACTTTTTTAAAGAAATGGCCGCTCTTAAAAAAACTTTGGAGCCAGTTTTTTATAGAAATTTTGATGAAACATGGGAAGCTTCTAAAAATGCAGATATATTAATTTATCATCCACTTGTTTATAATGGCTTAAATCTTGCAGAAAAACTTGATATACCTGCTTTTTTGTCTGCGGCTGTTCCAGTATTAGCTCCAACTAAAGACTTTACTGTTCCTACATTCGGCTATAAAGACCTCGGCCTTTTAAACAAATTAAGTTATTTAACGCTCAGATTATCTTTAATGCCCTACCACTCCATTATAAATAATTGGAGTGTTAAAAAACTTGGTTTAAAACCATACACACCTTTCAAAAGCCCTTTTAAACGTAATGGCAAAGATATCCCTATATTATATTCATATAGCCCTGCGTTATTTCCTGCCGCTAGTGACTGGAAAGAGCATGTCAACATTTCTGGTTACTGGTTTTTAAACCAGCAACATTACTGGAAACCTTCTGAAGAGTTAACCCAATTTATTAATTCAGGTCCACCACCTATTTATATTGGCTTTGGGAGCATGCCCGGAACTAATACAGACAAATTAACTGAAATAATTATTGATACTATAAATCTCTCTAAACAAAGAGCTATTGTTGCTACAGGGTGGGGTGGCTTAAACAAGATTGAAAATACCAAAAATATTCTTTGTATTGAATCCGCCCCTCATGACTGGCTATTTCCAAGAGTATCACTAATTATTCATCATGGTGGCAGCGGAACTACTGCAGCTACATTAAAATTTGCTAAACCTTCAATCATATGTCCTTTTATGCTCGATCAGTTTTTCTGGAGTAAATTGCTCTATAAGAAAGGGCTTTCACTTAAACCTCTTCCTCAAATAACCTTAAATTCTGGGCAATTAGTTTCATTTATAAATGAAACTCTTAAAGATAATAAAATTAAAGAAAATATTTCTAACTTATCATCTACTATTAACAATGAAGATGGCCCTGAAGAGGCAGCAAGATTTATAAGTAGCTATTTATAAACTGTATTTCATTATTTTTAATGCATTATCCCTAGCAAAAAGCACTGTATGAACAGTGCTTTTTAATTTATTTATATATATTTTCTATTTTCCAAAAGTTTTTTTGCCTATTAATTCAACATTATCTGCTTCAACAGCTGAATCATTTGTTATGAATGCTAAATCTCCACCGTTAATAATAGCATTGTATTCAGCTTTAACATAAGATTGTCCGGCAACAAAAGCCTCGTTATTAGCAGATATATTAACGTTATTACCAGCATTAATATATCCATGAGTAACCACAAAAGCTTTACTTTCAGCAGCTATATTAACATCGTTTCCAGCTGTCAAATCAGCATCCGATACAAATGCAATATTGCTACTTCCCATATTAATATCCTGACCTGCATTTACAGAAGATCTATCATTAACAAAAGCTGCATTCCCTGCATATATATTTACATTATTACCAGCATTAGCCTGTGAGCCTGCTCCCACAAAAGCTTCATTACCTGATGCCAGCTGAATGTCATTTTCTGCATTTACCACACTATTATTGGTTACAAATGTTTGGTTAGCTGCATTTACATTGACATTATTGGCTGCATAGACATTTGATTGATCAATATAAGCATTTGCTCCTGCTGAAATATTTACATCATTATTAGCTGAAACACTTGCATTGTTAACAAAACTATCATTTAATGCTGATGACATATTAACATCGTTACCAGCATTTGCAGCTGCGCTTTCATTAACAAATGTTATACTTTCAGAACTAGCTAAATTGACATTATTACCGGCATTGGCCTGCCCCCCTGTAGTAATAAAAGCTTCCTGGTTAGCTGAAACATATATGTCATTACCAGCATTAACTACAGCATTTTCTGATAAAAATGCTTTGTCTCCTGAATATACTACTACATCCTGACCAGCATTAA
>JBFMGH010000536.1:0-3490 GCA_040752795.1 Cyanobacteriota bacterium | reverse complement strand
CTCTTCTTTTGAGAGCTATCATCTGAATTTACAGTGTGTAAATCCAGTATTTTTAAAATATGTCATTAGAAGAAGGTTTTACCTAAATGAAACAAATTCATGAATTAATCAGGTTAACTGACCAGATTAAAATATTATTAAATTTAATAGTATTTTCTAGCCCTGAACCTTTGTTTATGTTAATTTGATTTACAGAAACATATTTTAGATTTTTGAGAGAGATAATATATTCGGGGATTATTATTGAAAGTTCAACAATTATATTCAAATAATCTTATTTCTTTTTGTAGTAAAAATAAACAACAACAAATTGCTGGTAATCAAAACCACACTACCAGCAAAGTAAATACTACTATAGAGTATATGTCTATACCAGCAAAGGCTTTTATAGGTAATATTTCATTTACCAAAAAGAGCAATGCTAAAGAAAAAAAGACATTAGATTATAATATATTTTCTCTAAATCAGTACAAATATAATAAAAATGGGCCAATAGTCAAATACATGGCATATTCTCAAGACCCGCTCGTTAATAATCAGCCTGAAATATTCTCAATCAAAGGCCTTGTTAGCCCCGGACCTGTTAATACAAGGTTCAAGGTTATCGATGACAATAGCAGCCCCGCCACATCAGACACAGATGGCAATTTTATCTGTGACAAAGATAGTGCTTCTTTTGATAGAGTAAATGCTTTCGTAATAGCAAATAACACTTTAAATATGTATGAAAAAGCTCTGGGCAGAGATATTAAATGGGCTTTCGATGAAAATCAATTAATTTTAAGAACTCGTGCAGGAGAAGGGTGCTGCGCTAATTATCATCGTGGAGAAAAGAATATTAAATTATTCTATTTCCCTCATATAAACAACCTTGAAGAAACCGTATATACTGCCAGAATGGCTGATTTAATAAGCCATGAGGTCGGCCATGCTATATTTGACTCTCTAAGGCCAATAAACATTGGATGGGGAAAGGATGGGAGATCAATTCATGAAGGTTTTGCAGATATTACAGCGATGTTATTAGCCTTATGGAATGATAACCTGCTTGATAGTGCTATAAAAGAAACTAATGGAGACCTGAAAAAAGATAACGTCATTTCTTTATTCGCTGAACAATACGGCAACGCTAAACTAGGCACAAATTGTTTGAGAAACATGAATAATAAATTAACTATGTCAACCTTTTCTCCGGGAAAAGAGCTTAAAGAAGAACACAATTATGGTCAACTTTTAGGAGGCACTTTTTATGAAATTATTGTAGAGTGTGCCAATAAAAATGCTAAATACTCCAGTTTGAAGAAAGCTCTTCAACAAACAAGAAATGATTTAACAAAAGTGTTTATTAAAGCAGCAGGAGACTATTCTCCTGAATCACATGTATATTTTTCTGATATTGCTCTGGCTGTTTTAACTGCTGATAAAATCAATAATAATGGTAAATATTTTAATGAAATTAAAAATGTTTTCATTAAAAGAGAGCTTTTAACCCCGGAACAAATCAATAAATGGGTGCAAGAACAGAAAAGTCTACCGACATTACATATACATAATAAAAATATTGAATCAGAAAAAACTATAGAAGAATTCATAAATAATAACTTAAATAACTTGAATCTTTCATTAAATAATAAATATGAGCTTTATAATTCATATACAAATGATTATGGCGAGGTTTTTCTTAGCTTTAGGGCACTTCAACAGTTTAAGCCTGGTGATAGAGAATATGAACCTGATGATGACCTAGGCGGTGTTATATATTCACCAAGAACTTATGACATATTAAAAGTGGCATTTGATAGCAACGGAAAATTAATTTTTAAATCAACAGCTAGAAATAAAACAATCGAAATTATTTATAATGATTAGTTCATTTATTATCCTTATGTATAATTGCTTTTATCAGGTATTAATTTTTGTAACCTCACTTGAAATAATTTTTTGATTCTAGGAAACTATTTATATTGTTTATTGAAAGCTTATATGACAACAAATAATCTGATAAACCTTCCCGAATATCTATACATTTGTTACTTTATGATGTATAAACCTTTATATACCAATTCACGGAAGTTAACGATATATGGTTTTAAATTATTCTAGGTGTTTTTGCCGGGCAGCAGGTAAAAATACCCGGCCTCTATAATCTGGGATCTATAGATTACTTTCAATGATCAGTATAGTACTAAATAAATGAATAACTAATTTTTTATAATCATACTAAAGTATGACCTTGTTTAAACCTGGGTATAATTTTAAATTTTCAAAAAGATTCTATAATGTGACTATGGATTATTATAAGCTGTTTATTATTAAGTTTCTGTAACACTTATTCGGGTCAGGTGGTACATTTTTCTTTAAACACATATTACATCAAAAGTAGGGGTATCAAATGGCAGATCATCTTTCCAAAAAGATTCTGATCGTTGGTGATAATATTTGTGATAAGTTCAACTTAAAGAAATCATTTACATATTTCTTAAACAATCTGGGCTATAACATCATTTTATGCAGCAGTTCTGCTGATGCTGTAAACACTATAAAAAAAGAACAGCCTGATTTAGTTTTGATGGATATCTATATGGAACATAATAATGGCATTGAAATTCTCAAAGAGATAAAAGAATTAAAAGATCTGGCAACTATCCCCTGTATAATGATAACTTCTCTAAGGCATAGCAGAAAACTAATTGATGCACTTCAAATAGGTGCTGCTGATTATATAATTAAAACTGGTACGTCAGCTCAAGTGGTTAATAATAAAATAATGAAAGTCTTTAATGGAGCTGCATAAACAGACTCTGTTGTTTTATTGTTTTATTGTTTAAATACATACAAATTTTTCGTCATCTGATGTTCTGAGATCCAACTGATGAATAGCTCAATAAATATTGAGCTATTTTTTTCTTTTACAATATTGATGATCCAGTTTTTATAACTCTTTTCAATAAATCATACCAATCAACGGAAGTAAACTATATATGGCTGTAAATCACCCGGCCTCTATAATCTGGAATCTATAGATTGCTTTCAATGATCAGTATATCAGATATTAATACCTCAACCAGGCCCTCTCGATAATCCACGATTTCTGAATAATCTGGTATAACTTTTATGGATTATTTTCATCCCAGTAAGAAGCCATATGGTATTCAGACTCACAAACTGAAACTCTATTAATCTTTGAATATTTAGATTTAAGTTTTATATAAATATATTTTGCAATAAGCTCACTACTCGGGCTAAGATCTTTAAATTCATCAATAGTGTTTAAATCTTTATGATCTAAATTATTAAGAATCTCTTTTAATGAGGCTTTTAAGACTTTGAAATCAATAAGAATCCCTGATGTATTGATATTAGTACCCCTGACAAATACTTTCACTTTCCAAGTATGGCCATGAACCTGATCTTCATCACCATCATAATCTAAAAGTCTGTGTGCAGCTGAAAAACAATCTTCTATCATTACTTCAAACATTTTTTACTC
>JBFMGH010000535.1:0-2220 GCA_040752795.1 Cyanobacteriota bacterium | reverse complement strand
GACGGGGACATATCTCAGACTCAGTTTTTAAAAACTTGAAAAACGAACTGCCTTATTCCGTCCAATATCAAACTTAATGATACATTTGAACAAATTTAAAACCAATAATTTAAACATACAAGAAAAATTCCGGGAAGTTATAAATAGTCAGTTACTTCGAGAAAAATTTCGGGAAGTTTGAGAAATTTAGAAATTTTGTAAAAACAAATAATCTTTCAACAAGTGGGATTTGATCAAATCCCACTTGTATAATTCCCACTATATGATAAAATAATAATATCAGTAATTGTAATCAGTGAGACATACAAATATGGCTATACCAGAAAAAAATTTGAAACTTGATGCTAAAAAAAGAATTACACTTGGTAAACTCGCTCCTGATGATGTGAGCTCTTATGATGTTGAAGTAAAAGAAAATGGGATAATTGTTCTTTATCCTAAAGTAGAAATACCTGCTCAGGAAGCCTGGCTTTTTAAAAATCCTCAAGCAATAGAATCTGTCAAAAAAGGGGTAGAAGATTCTGCTGCGGGCAGAGTTTCTAAACGTGGAAGTTTTGCAAAGTATGCTGAGGATGATACAGAATAATGAACTTTGAACTTTTATTTACCAACCAGGCAATTTCTGATTTAGAAAAGCTTGAGAATGATAAAGGATTAGAAAAACGTTTAAAAGCTGTAAGAAAAGCTCTTGGATTATTAGAAACTAACCCCAGGCATCCTGGTTTACAAACGCATAAATATGAAACTTTAAAAGGTCCTAACGGAGAAGATGTTTTTGAAGCTTATGCCGAAAATAAAACCCCTGCAGCATTTCGAATATTCTGGCATTATGGCCCTGGTAAGCAAGTAATAACGATTATTGCTATAACCCCTCATCCATAATTTGTTTCCTGAAGTAAATATTAAACTAATAAAAGACTTGAAATTATTTCAATCAGAGTTAAGATGTCTGTAATAAGATTAATTTAGAAAGGAGGTAGTTGACTTTAAATAAAAAAATTACTAAAATACAATATATAATTTAGTTTATGATCTAAAAGCACGTTTGGTTACGAGCCAAGAGGTCATTAACGGAAAACACAGGTATAACATTTCATAGTAACTATCCCTTCAAGACCTTCGATGTTTATTATAGTTATAAATAGTCAGTTAGTTCGTAACCGTAAAACTGTCCCCACGTATGAATAGTATAAATAGTCAGTTTATAAATAGTCACTTAGTTCGAGAAAAATTCCGGGAAGTTTGAGAAACTTTAAGTTTATAAAAACAATATATTGAAAGAATTCGACATCTGCTATACAATAAAATATATGTATTGCATTGTATAGTATAAAAAGGATTTTATTATGGGAATACCAGATGCACATGAAAAAGAACCTGTATCATTCAGGATAAAAAAACAAATTAAAAATGATCTTGCTAATTTAGCAGAAACAACTGGACGTTCACAGACTTTTTTAGTAGAAGAAGCTTTACAGGAATATATTAATTTGAATATCTGGCAAATTAATGCCATTAAAGAAGGGATTAAAGCTGCTGAAAAGGGCGAATTTTATTCCACTGAAGAAGTATTAGCTCAATTGGAGGAAAGTGGTGAAAAATAAACTCCGATGGAGTAGTAAAGCTCTCCAGGATATAATGTCAATAAAAGAGTATATAGAAAAAGATAACCCAACAGCAGCAGTTAATTTAACCAAAAGAATAGTACTACAAGTTGTTGAACAGTTAACAAGATTTCAAAATATTGGCAAGGCCGGTCGAGTACCAGGAACAAGAGAATTAGTTATTCCAAATACTCCTTATATTGCTGTTTATTGGGTTAAATCAAATTCAATAGAAATACTAAGGGTATTGCATACTTCTATGAAATGGCCTGATAGTTTTAAAGAATAATATATTTAGTGCGGTATATTGTTTCCAGAAGTTAATTTCAACTAAAAAAAGACTTGAATTTATCTCAAATAGAGTTAAGATGTCTGTAATAAGATTAATTTTGAAAGGAGGTAGTAGATTTTAGGCCAACATAAAATTTTAAACACATAATGACAGTTTGGCCACGAGCCAAGAGGTCATAAAAGGTAAATCCTTTATTATTATTACTCCGTTCATAAAATGTTTGACAGATAAAGCTCAAATATGTTAAAATTATTAGATGAACGAGAAGAATGATACCAGAAACTTAACCCAAAAAGAACAGGATATAATCCGAGAAAAAGCTGT
>JBFMGH010000534.1:0-2999 GCA_040752795.1 Cyanobacteriota bacterium | reverse complement strand
ATTTCTCTTATCAAGAAAGTATTTCAGAGGTATCTATGTATAAACTCTATGATAATGTCATCTTTGGGATTCAGGATTTTGATTTATCCCTATTGAAAGAGCTTTTCACTATGAGTTAAATTTCAGTGTAAATCAATGTAAACTCATATTGATACGTGTTTCTACTTAAATTAATAAATTTACTAATCGCTGAAACTATTGCTAAATAAGCACTTTTGAAAAAGTAAATATTGAATATATAAATCCTTTATAACAATCAACTGCTCATCAATTTTTTTATTAATGTAGAGAGAGATGGTTGGATATTTGATATGTTGAGGAGAGATATGGATGACATCTTTTATTGAAGGTGGTATGGACGTTAATGATAAGAACGCACTACTTAACCCGCACAAAGATTCTTTAAAATTTTCATTACCCTCAAAAGCATCTTTAACAGCAGAGCTTTCGATTAATGATCCGAAACATTTTGTTGTTGTTGATACTTTTGTAAGGGAAGCTTATGAAAATAACCTGAAGGATAGGTCTGATTTAAATAGTTCGAATTTTGATAAAGCTCACTCAATTCTTGTAGATAAAAAGGCAAGAGTAACAAGGTATAATATAGCTAACGACCCTTTAAATATTATACCTCCATCGAAGTTCGAGGTTAAATCATTTGTTTTATGCCTTAAAGATGTAGCTGATAGAATAGATAAAGGTGAAAAATTTCATGCTATAAATGTTGCAACTATTGTTGATACTCCATTAACTATAGCTGCAAAAAAGATGGATTCTCCTATTACTATTGAAAACATACAAAGGTATAAAAATGAAATTAAAAATACTTTTAGAGCTAATGGTAACAATTTACTTCTATTTGTGAATAAATTGTTATCACTTTTGAAACTTGAAAGGGAGTATCTATCATATTCTGAATCAAAGCTTGATGAAGTTATTCACACTTTTGAAAGAATTGTTCATAACGGTGTGCCAATAAACATTCTTTAGATAACTGTTTAATTTGTTGTATTGAGAAATATGTGAATGTAATACATATATATTATCTTGTTAGTGTTTGTGTTGATCCGCTTCTTCGTGGATCATTTACTGCTTCAAGAAGTTTGTTGTTTTTCATTCTTACACATCTGGCACCACCAAAAAATTGTTCTATTCTGCTATATTGATTAATTATGGTATTTTTATCAATTAATGAGTTATCTATTTCAATATCAGGTTCAAGATAAAATTCATTCCCTTCATAATGGAACCTTGGCTTATGAACAGCTGAAATAAGATCCATTTTAAAAACGGTTAAGTTTAGAATAATGTGCATCAAACTAGAAATGATTCTTGATGAACCTGCACTACCCAGTACAAATAAATCATTGTTTTTCTCATCAAACATTATTGTTGGTGTCATTCCGCTTATTATTCTATCTCCGGGTGTTGCCTGCAGAAAGCCTTTTGGGTTTAGATCCATTTCACCTAGAAAATTAGCCATAAATATACCTGTACCGGGTATGGATACACCTGAGTCATACCCCATGCTCATAGTAATACCAACAGCGTATCCTGAATCATCAATGCAAGATAAATGACTGGTGTGTGGAGGAGGGATAATTTTTTTATAAAAATCTAAAGCATATTCAGAACTCAGTAAGTGTTTGGAAACCTCTTCATTTGTATTAATATCAATATACTTAGTAAATTTATCTTTAAAAGCTTGTTGTTGTGCTTTTGAAATAATATTTATATCATATGGGGTGAGTTTTTTGCTAAATTTATGGTGTGAAAGAATGTTTAAAATTTCCACTAATGTTGCTCCTCCAACAGAAGGAGGAGGATTAGCCCATATTTTTTTACCATTAAAGTTGCATTTAAGTGGTTTTCTGACAATAGGCTGGTATGTATTTAAATCTTCAAGGGTTAATAAACCACCCCCTTCTTGAATAACATTCACCAATTCATTTGCTATAACTCCATTATATATAACATCTGAACCTTGCTGGGCTATTAGCTCCAATGTATTAGCTAAATCAGTTTGTTTAAGTCGATAACCTACCGGTGGTACAGCAGTATTATTAACTGATAGAATACTTTTTGAATATTCAGAGCGCCAATGAACTTTTTCAGCAGAAATTACAAAACAATCATAAAGATTTCTTGTCATTATGGTACCATTCTTTGCATCATCAATAGCTGGCTTTAAAACTTCTTTAAGTGGCATTGTTCCATATTTATTTTGTATAAATTCTAAACCTTTGACAGCACCTGGTACTGCAACAGATGAATGCCCTGCAATTATTGTGTGTCCGGAACCATAATCAAGATTTATTTTAACTGGCCTGATTTTTTTACGATAATAATCAATATCAAGCCCTTTGCCAGGCATGCAATCAAAGAAGTCTATAAGCTCAACTTTTCCATCTGGTGTTCGTATAATTGCATAACCTCCACCTCCAATACTGCACATACAGATATCAGAGACAAGAAGATTAAAAGCTGCAGCAATAGCAACATCTACAGCATTGCCTCCACTGTTAGCAATTGTTGCACCTGCAGTGGTTGCCTCTCTGGTTGCTGTAGCAATAGCAAAATTATTAGCTTTCTGAATCACTATTAGAGCCTATATAAAGCGTATATGACATGGTAGAATAATAAAAGGTAATTAATTATAGTATTATAGCACAAGCAAAATCTGATAAATTTCTACAAATTATTATTTTGTCCAATATCATTTATCAAAGCTCATTGGAAAATGCTGAAAACCTTTTTATAAATGTTATAACAGAATTATAGTAATTAGGCATGGCTGAAAAAGATGTAGTATATTATTAAATATGCTTATTCATAACAGTATGGAACACAATTATATTTGATTTAACAACAATAACCAATGATTAAATAATTAAAAAAGAATCAAACAGACAATAGTTTTAATGTTATTCTATAAAAAAATGAAAAATAATGAAAAAATAATTTAAATGATAATCTTGAATATTTTTAGTATAGTGGCC
>JBFMGH010000533.1:0-4439 GCA_040752795.1 Cyanobacteriota bacterium | reverse complement strand
ATTTATCTATACCAATCCACGGAAGTAAACGATATATGGCTTTAAATTATTATAGGGTGTTTTTGCCATGCGCAGCAGGCAAAAACACCCTGCCTCTATAATCTGGAATCTATAGATTACTTTCAAGAATAAGTATAAATATCTATATATAAAAAGAGATTACCTGCGGCCAGGTAATCATTTTATTTACACCATATGTTTGCTGGGTAATTTGATGAGTGTTTTAAACTTGTTACAAATTTCTGTAAGAATTTATGTATTGTGTCTGTTGGTATCAAGTTAGGACGTTTAGGTTTGAATATTAATTTAACATGATTAAAATAAGTCAACTATTGCCCCTGATTTAATTATATTTTGTTTTTTTTGAAATTACCTGATTCCACTGTACTGATTCTAAAGAACTATTTTTTTATTACCGCTACACAGTTTAATTATTATAACTTTATGAATCGGAGGAGAGAGAGCTTTGTTTTAAACCAGTTAATTCGTAAAGAATAACTGATTCAGCTTTGCCTTTTACTTTTCTGGGACCAAGAATATTAACTTCTACGAAATCCTTTACTTTTTCGTAAGTATAAGCACTAATAAGTATTTCAGTATTTTCCTCTTTATTTAATGATTCCAGCCTGGATGCAAGGTTTACTGGATCCCCTATGGCAGTAAAATCCATTAGTTCATCAGAACCAAAGTTGCCAACTAGCGATTGCCCAGTATTTATACCAATTCCTGTTCTTAGCGTTCTTAGGCCATGTTGTTGCCATTTTTCATTAAGTTTTTGCAGGGCGTGTTTCATGTCAAGTGCAGCAATTACTGCATTAAAAGCATGATTGCTATCAGGTATAGGTGCACCAAAAAAGGCCATTATCGCATCACCCATAAATTTATCAACTGTACCGTTATTTTTCAATATAACCCGTACCATCTCATTAAAATATTGATTTAAATATGACCCTACCTCCTCGGCATATAGTTCTTCAGAAATAGATGTAAATCCGCGTATATCAGAAAATAATATTGTTATTTCTTGTCTTTTGGCCTTCAGGCTAACTGAACTATAGTCATCTAAAAGAGTTTGATATATTTGAGGAGAAACATATTTTGAAAATGTCATTTCTACCTGTGTTCTTTTTGAGACTTCTAAAATAACTTTAAAACCAACTAAAAAGCATGATAGGCCTATATATACTATCAGGGGTACAATTAAATCGATCCAGTAAAAACATTTTATGAATATAAAATAATTAATAACTATGTATAAGGCTATTACAATAATCAAAAAGAATATAAAGCAGTGTATTTTGTGAGTAAACTTAAATTTGCTGATAGTAAACATATAAAATATTGATATGCCAGTAAATAATAGAATGATGGTAGTTAATATATTCATTAAAAGGCTGGCTTTTGTAATAAATTGTGTATCATTAATAATGTTATCAACAACAGTAGCTATAATCTCTACACCATTATAATTTGATGTGGATGGTATTGAATATTTATCTTTAAGCGTATCAGATGTTGAACCAATTATAACTATTTTATCTTTAAAAAGTTCAGAATAAATCTGATATTTATCACTAAAATAAACCTGGAAAAATGATATTGATTTATAATTCATATGTTTTCTAATATTAAAATAGTTATATTCTTTATCAGATATTGGTGCTGCACTTCTCCAGTTAATATAATAACTTAGTTTATTGTTAAGTGGTATTTGTTTATTGCCTATATTTAGGATCTTGTGAGTGATTGATATTTTGTCATTATTGCAATAAAGAGAATAATAAACAATAAATGGTATTGATAATAAATATTTATGATTGAATCTGTAAACAGGCTGATAACTTCTAATTATTTTATCTGAATCAGGAAAAATTATATTAATTCCAATACCTTGTACAACTTTATAAATACCCTCAAGATTTTTGGGAATTCTATAATAATCAATAATTTCTTCAGCAAGGTTAGCGTTTAGTTTATTATCATCAACGGGAATATAAAATTTATTCAGTAGTTTTCCAGGGCTTTCGTTATAATATTCTTTATTGAAATGTTTTTTTATCAGGTTCTTTTTTTCTATATCATTGTTATCAGAGAGTTCTAAAACTTGTTCTTTTAGCAATTTACCTGATAGTAATACTTTCTGAACGAAAAACAAATTAGGTATTTTATTTAATTGGTCAATAAAAGTTTGGTCAGAAAACTCACCATCAGGAAATTGTGATTTTCCTTCCAGGTTTATATCCAGTATAATTGCTCTTGGGTTGCCTTCATTTATAAATTGAATCACCTTACTATAAGATGGTCTGGGCCATGGAAACCTTCCAAGCCCCTCTTCTACAAGGTCAGAAGACTTTGATATTGTATCTTCTGTAATGGCTACAATAACTATATTAGGGTCTGCAGGTGTACGTAAAAAAGATGCTCTTAAATTGTAGGCTATTAGCTCTAATTTTTCTCCAAAAGCAATAATTATGAAACCGGTTATAAATATCAAAATTGTTGCCAGTATCATTAAAAAATTCTTATGTTTTTGAATATCTTTTAACATTCTTCAGTTGCTTTTAACAATGTGTTTAGCCAGAACAATAATATCTTAAATTTATAATTATTTATATGTTAAAGCTTTAAAGTGCAAATTGCATTAAATTTAATGCTAAATGCTTGGCAAAAGAAAAAAGGCCATTTTAAGGCCATTTCTATCATCGAAGAGATTCGTGATAAAGCATATTGGTTGAGGTCTAAACTGATGCTATGACTGCAGCAAATTGTGTTCTTAGGTTTTGAGCATTTGAACGTTCACTATCATTTCCTGCTGAAGATATCATGCTATTCAGCTTGCTATTTATAGCTGCGAAGTCACCTTCTTTTGAATTAGTTGGTTGCAAACCTAAACTTTGCATAAAAGCTGCCACCGCTTCAGGTGTTTTTGGTGGTGGCCTGTCACCAGGTTGCTGGCTATTATTAGGTGAATTTATAGCACCTGATGTCAGGTTATCCTGAGCCATTACTTTCATTAATGTTTGCATATCAGCATTTTTGTCACCTGTTGGTCTGATACCATATTGTTGCATTAATGATAAAATAGCCTGATCACCTTTTTCCGGGCCGTTTTTCTGCTTGTCATTTTGTGCGCCAGATGGTGCACTATAACCAGTTAAACTTTGAAATAGCTGATTGACATCCTGGTCATCTCCTGCACTGGCTGCTATAGCTTTATATAGTGCTGCCAGATCACCTTCAATAGATCCAGTATTACTTAAACCATATTGATCAAGTAATGCATTTATTGTTGGGTCTCCAGGTCTTCCTCCCTGGCCTGCACCTTTGGCCCCTTTCGTGCCATCTATTTTACTGGTATTTTGAGCTTCAGATTCCTGATCAACTTCCTGGATATTATTATCTTGCATCCAGCCATTTACTATCATGGCTTTATTTTCAGCTCTGGCTTTCATCATGTTTGGCTGATGACTGGGCTCCATACCCATTCTTCTCATTTCTTGAAGGTCTTTTCTCATATCCTGCTCGCCAACGCTGCTATAGAAAGCCTGCATTTGATCAACTGGTTTTCCTGTTAATCCTGATAAAATATTAGCTTTAATCTGACTTCTATCCATCCCTGCTGGATCTATACCTAACTGCTGGCACATCTGCATGTCCATCATTTTGTCTTTTGGGCCAGGTGGGCCAAAAAATTCTGGTGATAGCCCTTTGGCTTCGTTATGATTAGCCTGGACACGTTTCGATTGCAGTTCATTAAGTCCAATCCTGCCTACTAACAATGCTAATGCCCTCCGTTTTATTGGGTGTGAATAAATTAATATGAAAAAAAGAGAAACAAAAACAAAACAACTTAAGTTTATAATAACAACCAGATTATATTATTATTATAATTATTTTTTTTTGAAATAAAATGATTCTATAGACTTATTTTTTATTAAGTATTTCTATCTAATAGATTTAATTCTTTTCTTATGGTTTAGAAGACACATTTTCTTTATTATTATAAATAGAAGCAATAATTAAATGTTAATATTAATACAATGAGTGTTTATCAATCATCTGTACTTCTGAAAAAACAATTCATATATATACTAATCTGAATAATTAATGGAGTTAGTCACTGGTTAATAATTTATGTCTTAAAAGTTGGCAGTAACCAATTTTTGATTCGGGCTAATGGCAGATATTGAAATCTCTAAATTAACTATGGATGATTTAACCCGGTTAATTCGTAAATTTGTTACAAACTCTCAAGGCTCAAGTAATGACTTAAGTTAAAGATTTATGCATTTAACACACTGTAAATATTTAACTGGGACCAGGTTTTAGAGGATCGGGCTCAAAAGGCCCACCCTGCGGGCCTTTTGAGCCCTCGGCAAAGATCTATTTCCGAAACTTTGTGAATAATCCGGGTTAATAATTTAATAAATGCAAAAAAT
>JBFMGH010000532.1:0-2198 GCA_040752795.1 Cyanobacteriota bacterium | reverse complement strand
ATATACTATTCCACATAAATAATGAATCTATTCTGACAGAATGCAAACCTGGCCCCCTATAATCTAGAATTTATTAATTATTTTCAAGGATCAGTTAGCTTCGAGAAAGATTCCGGGAAGAAACTTTAAGTTTATGAAAACAAACCTTTAATCAAGTGGGATAAGGATAAATACCACGTCGAAGGACATTCTAGCTTCTAATGCAAAGTAATAGCTAAGATTAGCAAGGATTTTTACATATGGACATAAATATTTAGCAAGAATTGAGAAATATTCAACCTGATTGATCTTTCGGTCACGCCTTTTAAATTAGCCAGAGTCCTAATATCGATCCAGATATCTTGAGGAATTAAACTTGTATTGCCGGTAAGTTCTGTACTCATTGATTTTTCTCGTTTTTCTCGTGGGACTATAGCTCTTAACATTATTTTGACTAGAGATATAGTTCACTTTGTCCATTCGTCAGGAAGTGTAACTAACCTGTTCTCATTCATCAATGAATTTGAGAAAAAATCAAGTCTTTCGCCAGGAATATAGAGACAATTGAGAATATTGAGAAACAAAAAAGTAAAAGCCATAAGCCTTTACTCTCCTGGTTAGAAAAATTAAGCGGTTAATTCTGGGATTTTAGGATAATCGAATACCGGCTTGTTATCCTTATCAACCTTTAAATAAAGCGGTAAAACCATCCTAACATAATTTCTCAGGGTTTTGTAATATGAATAAAGGTCATCTGGGAAGCTTTCTGCTATAATAACGACTGCAATGTATTTACATTCTTCAGTCGGGTTTTCTAGCTCATTTTTAATAAAATTTAAGCTATCATCATTAAAGTTAAAATCAGGCATAATAAGCACTTTAAAGCTAGAATTAATCTTCACACTTCCGATTAGTAAATCATTGGCTATTTGTAAATCCGTAAATTCAAAACCTGTTTCTTCCTGCAAGATCGGTTTATTCTTTTTTAGCCATTCACATAAGTCTTGCCTGGTTTTAAAGGTTTTACTAAGATTTGCCATATAATACCTCCTGTGTATTCTGTACATCGAACACATCATAGAGTGGAAATGGCTTTTAATTATGGTCTTTTTAGAAATAATTTACTCAAAGAAACAAAAACTCTATAATAAGGAAAATAATGTCAACTGGAGAAATAATACATGTTCAAAAGTCATATGGATGCAGTAGAAAATAAACTAATAGCAATATCCCAAATACCTGCTAATTCTGGACACTCATTACACAAAGGAACACCACGAGAAGCTTTTATAAAAGAGTTTTTAAATGATCACTTACCTGAAACAGTAGCAATAGGCACAGGTGAAATAATAGATGCTAATTCAAAACCTAATGAATCAAGGAATCAGTTTGATATTATAGTATACCAAAAGAATTATCCTAAATTAAATTTTGGAGGAAATATTAATGGATTTCTTATAGAATCTGTAATAGCAACTATTGAAGTAAAATCTACTATTACGAAAGTCGACTTAAAAAATGCAATAGATGCAGCTAAAAAATGTAAAAACTTGAAAAAAAATATTACAAAATCTTTTTCAACTGGCTATATTCCACCTTCTGTTTTAAATTATGTTGTTGCTTATGAAGGACCTGTACATTTAAAAACAATAACTGATTGGATTACTGAGATTCACAATGAAGAAGTTAACGATGTAAACAATCTAACTGATCAAAGATTAAAAATATCTGCACCATCAATAGATGGAATTTTTGTATTAAAAAAAGGGTTTGTTTACTTTGATAATGTTCCTATTGGTTTTATTACTGATGAGATGAGAAAGAACTTTCCTGAAAAAAAATGGGTTTATGCTGATACAGATTCTGGAAATTTACTATTGTTCTTTATGTTTTTACAACAAGCAACTGCTAACATTCAGGGACAGTGGTTAAATCCTCTACCATACTTGCAATCCTTTAAGCTATCACAGAATGTTAATTTTATTTAAATACTAGCACGTAAATTATATAGCAGAAAAGTGATTGTTTTTATAAAATTACCTGAATTCTCAGACTAAGTAGACGGTTTTCTCAAAGTAAGTGCTCGGTTATAAATAAACAACAACCGTTTACACATATAGTACTCTATCTCTCAAACTGAATGGCCAAAATTCTTAAACCAAATGGTCAATTATCCAAATATCAAATGATAACTTATATTTTAATAATTATATTGGTTT
>JBFMGH010000531.1:0-10560 GCA_040752795.1 Cyanobacteriota bacterium | reverse complement strand
CACACCCCCTCTCTTCTTTTGAGAGCTATCATCTGAATTTACAGTGTGTAAATCCAGTATTTTTAAAATATGTCATTAGAAGAAGGTTTTACCTAAATGAAACAAATTCATGAATTAATCAGGTTAAGTCTTTTAGCCCGATCCTCTAAAGCCTGGTCCCTGTTAAATATTTACAGTGTGTTAAATGCATAAATCTTTAACTTAAGTCATTACTTGAGCCTTGAGAGTTTGTAACAAATTCACGAATTAACCGGGTTAAAACCTGGTCCCTGTTAAATATTTACAGTGTGTTAAATGCATAAATCTTTAACTTAAGTCATTACTTGAGCCTTGAGAGTTTGTAACAAATTTACGAATTAACCGGGTTAGATTGAATTAAATGTTCTTGCTATGATTTTTTATAGTTAAATGTTAAAAAGGTATTTATAATGCTAAAACGATTAATAATTCTATTTATATGGTTTGTGCTTCTTGCAAACTTTGCTTATGCTAAAGATAAAACAGATACAATATATCAAATATCTACTATTAATGCTCTTTTAGAATCTGTTTATGATACAGATATTGATTTTAAAGAAATAAAAAAACATGGCAATCTTGGCCTCGGCACTCTTAATGGCTTAAATGGTGAACTCATTGGCCTGGATGGTAAATTTTATACTGCTAATATTGATGGCAAAATTTATCCGGTTACTGATAATGATAAAACACCATTTACTGTTGTGACCTTTTTTAAACCTGATAAAAAATTAGAAATAAATGATTCTCTAAATTATTCTGACCTGAAGAAATATATTGATTCTGAATTACCTACAAATAACATTTTTTACGCTTTTAAAATAAATGGATCTTTTAAAAAAATGAAAGTAAGGAGTATTCCGGAACAGAAAAAACCTTATCCTCCTCTGGTTGATGTTGTTAAACATCAGAAAGTATTTGAATTATCTGATGTTAAAGGTACTATTGTAGGGTTTAAATGTCCGGAATATGCTAAAGAGATCAATGTAGCTGACTATCATTTTCACTTTTTATCTGATGATAAAAAATCTGGTGGACATATTTTAGATTTTGAACTTGATAAAGTTAATGCAGAGATAGATTATATCTATAATATTGATCTTGTTTTACCTCAATCAGAAGATTTTTATAATGTTAATCTATATAAACAACAAAATAAAGCACTTCATCAGGTTGAAACAGAATCAAAATAAGCTGATAACAACTTTAGGTTTAAGTAATTAATGTAGTTAGTTGAAGATGTTTTTGTTGGATATACTAACACATATGTATTAATAATAATATTTTTCTTTTTAAATTTGAATGTTTTCAAGAAAATATTTATGCATAACTTTATAAACTCTACCTTCAAGTGCTGTTAATCCCTGATATTTTATAAAACATTAGTTGTGTAGAGGTATCAAGAATAGAAAAAATTTATCTATACCAGTCCTTGAAAGAAAATTATATATGGACTAAATTTATTAGAGGGTGTTTTTAGTTGCGTAGCAACGAAAAACACCCTGCCCTCAATTCTATTGAATCTATCATTACTTTCAAGGAATAGTATAAAAAAAAGAGTCAGATTAAATCTGACTCTTTTAACCCTTTGGGAGCTTTTCTAGCTCATAAAAAATGTTTTTTTCATTTTCTTTTGACTAATTAATAGTTATTTATATAGTAATTTCCCCATTTTAAATCTTATTGTTTGTTTTGAATATTTGATAAGAAATTTTGCAATGATTGATAAAGATTTTTTGATATCTCTAACCGGATATCTTTATCAGGATTAAGAATCCATTTTAACATCTGTTTTCTTGGTTCGTCTTTTAAAACAAAACTTATAATTCTATTACCTTTTTTATTGCCCTGCACTATAACTTTTTCATTATTAACTTCTAATATACAGCTACAATTGTTTACATCAAATTTACCTACAGGTTTAACATTAGCCCGTGGGTTTGAAAGTGCATTAATAAAACTATTAACTCTTCTTTCATCACCATTAAAACCCTTTTCATCAACATAACGTGGTGTTGGCATGGTTTTAACAAGTTTTACTTTATCTCCGGCCGTTGAATAAACGAAAAGTTTACCCTTAAAGCTAACATTATTTGATGGTGAAACATGCATATATAATCTCCAAAAGGTTTTTGCGGGTAATAAAAATCTACTATCACTATCCAGAACTATAATAAACGTTTAAACCTTGATCCTATTTGTTACTTTCTTTAGTATTGATATAGTTAGACAAAATTTATTATAAAGAACTTATTTGTATTAATTAACTAAAACTATAAAAATGTTAGGTATATAGTTAATTATTTATAAATTGTTACATTTACACTAAGGTCTAAAATACATTTGTATTACAACTTATTCACAAAAGGAATTAACTTTTTAACTCTATCTATATCGTCATTGGTAAACTCTTTGAAAACAAATAATAATACTAAATAAGCGTTCCATAAAAGGATGAATTTAATTGCAACCCATAAGTGACCTTCTGCATTATAGAATATACCTATTGCATAAATAATTGTTGCTGCAAGAATTATTCTAATAGCATTAGCGGGTTTAATTAAACTATTAAATGTTTTTAATATATAACCGGAACATATTAACATTCCAAGAAACATTGCTATAGTTGTTGATATTGCTGCACCTGCTATGCCATAGTTAGGAATAGCATAATAATTAAAACATACGGTAAACACTAAAGTAATAAAACCAATAATACAAGATATAATAGGTTTACCACTGCCGGAGATAATAGTTGTCATAATAAAGAATAAAGCAAAAAACATAACAGCAAATACATATATAGAAAGAATTTCAGTACCAGGTAAATATTTATCTGTATATAAAAATAACAATGTGCCTTTTGCTGTGCTGCCGAATAATACAACCAGAATGCTTATAAGCATTAATGAAAATCTTAATGTATTATGAATATACATTTTAGTTCTTTCAGTGTCCTGACTAAATGTTGATTCAGAAATAAGTGGAAATATAACAAAAGTAACCGCTGTTATAGCCTGATAAGGGATTCTTGCTAACTGAAGAGCAGCAGAATAAATACCGGTTGAAAAGTTATCTGTGAATTTTTTTACCAGAACTAAATCAGCCTGCAGAAGCATATTAATTATTAATGTAAAGAAAATAATAGTTCCCTGAAAGACTAGCAGCTTTGATATGGGAAAATCACCTTTTACATTTGCTTTTGATTTCACTACTATTATTGAAATTACAACTACCAGTAAAGCAGCAAGGCCAAAACCGCCCAAAGCTCCAAACACTGGAAGATCTATACTGGTTATATTTTCTCCTAATAATTTTTGCGTATATTTTAAACCTGCATATGCCAGACCAATTAATAAAGAAGCCTTCAGTGTTGTGAAGGTCATATCAATAATTGCCTGTTTAACAAAAAATTTTCTGCCGTTTATATAGCCTAAATAAATTCCGTAGAATGAATAACATAATACTATTACGGAAGATAATCTTAAAAATGGAACGAGAGTATTATCTTGCAAGAAATCAGCTATATATGGAGCCATTAAAAAATAAACTAAAGCTATGCCACCACCGACAAAAATCTGTAAAAACAGTGCTTTTTGTTTAACAATTTCTGCCTGTGTTTCATCTTCAGAAACAAATTTAGAAACTGCCTGTATGGTTCCTATTAATATTACCGCATCTAATACGGCTAGAAAGGCATTAATAGAAGAATAAACACCATAACCTTCCGGGCCTAATATTCTTGTTAAAGAGAATAATATACAATAACCGGCAATTAGGAAGTAGATTTTTGATATTGTAAGATATAAAACCCCTTTTTCCGCTGAAGATTTAGACATCTTCTTTCCTTATTGTGACAACAAGAAAGCCTCCATATTTAGCCAGTTTGCTATCACGAAATTTTCTTTCTAGATGAGTGTAAATGGATTTAACCAGAGGGATTTTATGTACAAAAGCAAATGGAGTAAATATCCTCACTCCCTGAAGCTTTTCAACTTTTAAACCAGGTTCAAGATAACTTTTTATATCTTTTAAAGTATCATATCTTGTATAAACTTGTTCATCTGTGAATTTATCTGATGTTTTTGTAGGCTTTTTAGTTTTTTTAACAATGTATCTAATACTTTTTTTATTATAAAACTCAAGAACTAAAACGCCGCCAGGTTTAGTAACTCTGGCCATTTCTGAAACAGCTTTTTTTATATCTTTAACATGAGCCAGAACCTTAAATGAATATACTATATCAAATGTTTCATTCTCAAAAGGTATTTCTGTTATTGAGGCTTGTTGAACATTTAACCCTTTATTTCTTGCCAGGGTCAGCATACCAGGTGAAAGATCTATTCCTATTGCTTCTTCAGCTAATAAATTTACAACATTCAATATTAAACCTGTTCCGCATCCAGCTTCCAAGACCTTTTTACCTGCTACATAATCTTGTATGCAGGCTATTTCAAGTTCATCTATTAATAAATGATAACCTTCATGTCTGGCTGATTCATAAGTCTGACTAAATTCATCATAATAATTTTGGACCCTGCCAAAGTCCTCACTCATTTAAAATCTCCTGATACAATTTTTCATATTCTACTGCTAATTTTTCCATATTAAAATGATTTTCAACAGTTTTTCTGGCGTTATTACCTTTAATTATTCTTAAATCTTCAGAATTTAAAAGATCCAGAGTACTTTTAATTAATTCATCTTTATTATTAACAGGTACTTTGAATCCTATATCGCCAATCATTATTTCATTTAAAGGTTTCATATCAGTAATAATTAAAGGTTTTGAATATGCCATACATTCCAGTAATACAAGTGGTATATCCATTTTTGCATACAGTGATTTAACTGGAAACAGACATATATCAATTGACCTGATTACTTTTAACATATCTGTAGCTGTACCGATGAACATGACATATTTTTCAATGCCAAGATCTATTGCATATTGATGCAACTCAGATTCTATGTTAATAGCTTTTTCAGTTTTGTTTCTACAGGCAAATATAAACCTGGCTTGAGGATACTTGCTTACTATAGGAGGTATACTTTCCAATATTGTTTTATTTGCTCCAGAAAATTCATAATCACCGGCAAATAATATTAATATATTATTTTGCAGGTTGTTTTCTTCTTTGAATGTTGAATCATTTGTATCGTAATTATCCAGTTCTTGTAAATTTATCCCCGGATAAATTCTTACAATATTATTTAAACCCTTATCCTCAAGATTTTTCTTATTAAAATCAGAGAGAGTTACAATTTTATCTGCAAAAAACAAGTTTTTAAGATCTTTATAGATTTTTGGTGTACTTGTTATAGTTTGTATACAGGGCCTGTTTTTAAATTTTGTAAGATGTTTCAATACCAATGAGGTTTTAGGATTTGGTGTAAAAAAGAAATGAAACAGATCAATTTCTTTATTTACGGTAATCAAATAAAATAATGCCTGTAAATTCTGTTGAATTGCAGGGGCATAGTCTCCTGTGGATTGATAAATGTCTTCACTGACAACGTTATCTTTATTAAACTGATAACCTTTAGGGGTTAAAATATGAAATCTTACGTTATTAACAAAAGAAATAATATTTTTTGTCAGGTTTTTGTTACTATCCTGCCATGGTGGAGCTACAGGTTTCGATACCATTAAGACGTCTTTAAAGTTGCTCATGTTGTTTTACTTTGTCAATGATTTCGATATATTTTTTACTAACAGAATTGATATCATATTTTTGAGCAGAAATTTTTGCTTCATTAGCAAGTTTACAATATAAATCCTCATTATGAAAAATATGTTTCAAACCTTCACGTATTTCATTAAAATTTGTTGAATTAAATAATAAACCATTTTTATTATTTTCAATTATATAAGGTATTCCACCAACATTTGATGCTAAAATAACTTTTCCTGCTGCCATTGCCTCAATTATTACTACGGGCGTTCCTTCTGTTCTGCTATTTTTAAGTTCTATTGAAGGCACTACTACGATATCTGAAATATTTAAGATGTTAATTTTGTCTTCATCATCAATAGGCCCAAGAAAAATAGCATTAACGTTATTAACTCTGGCCAGATTTTTATAATTTTCAATATTTGTGCCATCTCCGGCTATTAATAATGTTGTATTTTCAATACCTGATAAAGCTTTAATTAATAATTCTAAACCTTTAATTTGAACTAATCTCCCCATATATAGAACGAGTTTATTGTTTAAAGATATATTATACTTTCTTTTAATTTCATTTATATCTTCAGCAGGTTTAAATAAGTCTAAATTTATTCCCATAGGAATAATATCAACTTTATTTTTATCGCTTATCAAATCAGATAATTTTTCTTGCAAATAGGGTGAAACAAAAATCAATTTATCAGTATATTTAAAGATGAAATTGAATAATTGCTTTTTAAAAGGTAGTTTTAACAGGTAATGAACACCAGCAGAATGTTCTATCAAAATATGGGGCTTTTTTGTAAGTTTTGAAACTATTGCACCAGCTAAACCAGAAGGCAATAACCAGTTTGTTATTATTACATCGTAATTACTGGCCATTGCAAAAATTTTAAAAATCATAGTTATTAACAAAAAAGGAAAAAGAAAAATAGTTAAAGGTTTTTGAGAAATATTTTCAGGTATACCATCAGAATAAGTTAATTTCTGCCAGCTTTTCACCGGAAAGTATTGGAAAGGTTTAAAAGTTTTGTTGTCAAAATCAACACAAATGTCGTCGGGGGCTAATACATCTACGCAATAAGTTTCATTAAGCTTTTCAACCAGAGGAATAAAAAATTTACCGGCCATATCACCTTTGAACCTGGGGTAGCTGGTAGAAATAAAAAGAATTTTTATTTTATTTTCATTGATCATTAGAATTATTATTCATCCAGTGAGATATAAGCCCATTTTCTATCAATATAAACTGGTGCCAGGTTTTCAGCAAAATTAAGTGCATAATCAAATTGGGGTTCTATTATAGTATTACCGTTCAGATCAATAAACCCCCATTTACCGTTAGTTGAAACAGGTGCAAAGCCATCAGAAAAGCCTTTAGACCAGTGGTATTTAAGATCAATAACTAATTTGCCACTTTTATCTATAAAACCATATTTATTATCAATTCCGACAAGTGCACGGTCTTCGTTAAAACTATTTGCAAAGTCATATACAGGGTCTATTACAAATTGGCCTTCTTTATTGATGAATCCGTATTTAACTAAAGTTCTTACTGCAGCCAGATTTTCTTTGAAAGGCCAGGCAAATCTAAATTGTTTTTTTATGATTTCAGTTCCTGTTTTATCAATAAACCCCCATTTACCAGCAAGGCCAGTTATTCTGGCCATAAACCCACTATTAATTGCTGCAAGCCCCTCGGAAAAATTAGAAATATTAATAAATTGGGGTTTAATGATATTATTACCGTTAAGGTCAATAAATCCCCATTTACCTTTTATGTTAACAGGTGCGAGATCTTCAGAGAAATTAAGTGCCAGATCAAATTCAGGTTTAATTATAATAGAACCAGTTTTATCTATATACCCCCATTTATTATTTTTTCTTATAGCTGCAAAACCCTGACTAAAGTCCCAGGCTTCATCAAATTGGGGCTCAATTTTAAAAGTGCCATTTAAGTCAATAAAACCATACATATTGCCCTTTTTAACAACTGCCAGATTTTCGGAAAAAGGTTGAGCAATCTCAAATTGAGGATTAATTATTATTTTCCATTGTCTAAGAAAATTTCTATCCAATGACTCTTTTACCTGTTTTATCAATCATAAAATATTCATCTTCAGTAGAAACATAAGCGAAGCCTTCAGAGAAAGTGTCAGCTAATTCATATTGAGGTTTAATAACAAAATTACCATCTGAGTCAATATATCCCCATTTTCCATCCAGTTCAACCGGGGCCAGACCCATTTTAAAATCATATGCATCATCAAACTTTGGTTCAATTATCATTTTACCATTGGTGTCAATATATCCCCATTTATCTTTTTCCAGAACAGGTGCTTTCTCTTCAGAAAATTCTCCAGCATCTTCAAATGTAGGTTTTATAACGTATTTACCTTTCGTATTAATGAATCCTAACAGGTTATCAACAATAACCAGCGCTAACCCATCAGTAAATTCAAAGCATGAATCAAACTTTGGTTCGCAAATGAACTTACCTTTTTTGTTTATATATGTATATACAGGTTTTTGAAAAAGTTTCTTAATGGCTACAGCAGCATAACCATTAACAAAATCATTAGCATCATAATATTGAGGTTCAATAACAACTTTTCCTTCTTGATCAATATAGCCCCATTTATTGCCTTTTTTAATAGCTGCAAGACCTTCGCAAAAGTCTGAAGCAAAGTTAAAATGAGATTGAAAAGCTATATGACCACTTTTATTAATATAGAAATACTTATATCCAAAGGGTTTTTTATAAGCAACTGCAGTTAAACCTTCCGAATAACTATAAGCAATATCAAACCTGGGTTCAATGATTATTTTACCTGTTTTGTCAATGTATCCATATTTATTATTAACTTTAATACTTGCAAAGCCTTCAGAAAAACGTGTGCTGGTGTCATATTTTGGCTCAATAACAATTTCGCCATTTTTGTTAATGAATCCCCATTTTTTATTAATTTGTACACAGGCAAGCCCATCATTAAATTCAATAATATTTTCAAATTTTACAGTCATAAAAATAAACCTTTAAACCTGCAACCCTTTTTTCATTTGTTGAACCTGTCTAAAAAACTTATCTGCTTCTTCTTTGTTTCCAAGTTTTTCCAGAACAATCGCTTTGTTATATATATATTCATAGTTATTAGGGTCAAGTTCTATAGCTCTGTCATAGCATTTTATAGCATCCTGAAAAGATATTAACAGCACAAGAGTATTTGCTTTTTCAAACCATGCTTGTGGAAAGTATGGGTCGAGTTCTAAAGATTTATCATAACAAGATAAAGCATTTTCAAGTTTGCCAATATTGGCTAAAACATTACCTTTATTATACCAGGATACGCAATATAAAGGGTCTAGTTGAATTGCACTATCAAATACTTCTGCGGCTTCAACGGTACGATTTAACTTGCTTAAAACAACCCCCAGATTCATTATGGCATCAAGATATCTTGAATCCAGAAAAACAGCTTCTTTAAAACATTCCAGGGCTTTTTCATATTCTTTTGTGTAAAAATGTATAGTGCCTTTAATGAACCAGGCTTCTTTCATTGTTTTATCTTGCTGTAGACAAACTTCAACTAACTTCAGAGCCTCATTATATTGTTTGGCCTGAAAATGTCTTTTTGTGAAATTTAATAAATCTAATAATTGTTTGTCTGACATAATTAAATGGTTATTGATTAGTGTATTGTAATAATCTTTCAATCATCATCTAGTTTAATTATATCTTAATAATATTTAATTAACTATTTAAAGGAAATTAAATATATCAAGTACAAACAATAGTAAAAAAATTTATTAGTGATGGTTAATTAATGTGCTTAAGCACAAGACAAAAGTATTGTTAAAATAGTTTAATGCGTGAAACCAGCGCCAGTAGTTGTTTTTATAATTTTATGAAGTATTGTAAAGAAAAACTGGCATCTGAGGCCAACCCCTGAGTATATACATAGTATATACTCAGCTCTAAAATTTTAAAAAAGCTTGTTAATAAAGCTTTTAGTTTGTTTTGAAGAAAAAAATAGGCAATTTTAGCTATTAAAATTTTTTTAATAATTTAGATAGATTTTTTTTTGAGTCTCCTTAATAATCTTTCCTGCAAGATTAGCACGCTATTAAAAATCGTATGAAATTTTTGTCATGGGATTATTGGGAACTTTAATCGGGTTTAAGTTATTTAAAAGGAGAATTATATGGGCACTATTGGAAGTTTAACAACTAATGCATTAAATTCACAGATTAACGTTATGAATAATGGTTATATTAATAATACCAATATTCAAAACTCTGGTGGTGGTGTAACCAATATTCAAAACAATGGTTACATGCAAAATACTTCATCAAATATTAATACCTGGAGAAATAATGATACCGGCACTACTAACATTCAAAATAATGGTCAAATGGCCAATGTATCATCAGTAACTAATGGAACTGGTGCTAACTTTAACTTTGAAAATAATGGTATGACAAATAACATCGGAACCAAAACATATCATGGTGCTGTAACCAATATTACAAACAATCAAAACGCCTGGATTAACAACGCTAACCTTTATGATTCAAGAGACAAAACCAATGTTAATAACCAGGGTGCAATTAATAATTTAGCATTAACAGGTTACTGGCAAGGTGAATTTAATGTTTATAATGGTTCAACAGGTGCAATTAATAATCTGTCAACTCAAAATACCGGCACAAAACCTGGAAGTACCTTTAATATTCATAATGACGGTTCTATATTTAATGCTAACTTAAATTCACAGGGTGGTTCCACAGTTAATTTTGAAAACTTTAACGGATTCGTTCAGCAATTAAATGCTAATGCTGACAATGGTTCAAGACTTAATATCTGGTCATA
>JBFMGH010000530.1:0-20967 GCA_040752795.1 Cyanobacteriota bacterium | reverse complement strand
GCAGCAGGCAAAAACACCCTGCCTCTATAATCTGGAATCTATAGATTACTTTCAAGGATAAGTATAACTTAATTTACTTATCATATGTAATGATACTTTTAACTGGTATCTACACAACAATATATTGGTCAATACATTATTGTTTAAACCCTCTAAAGCAAATTAAGCCTGACAGCAATCATTGCCGCTTGAGTTCTATTAGAAACATTTAATTTTTGAAAGATATTTTTAATATGGCTTTTAACAGTTGTTTCTTGAATCATTAATATTTCTGCAATTTCAGGGTTGCTTTTACCTTCAGCAACCAGCTTTAATAACTCTTTTTCCCGGCCAGATAATTCTTTTATCTCTTCGGATGTAGTTTGTTCTAATGTTAAGTTAGAAACAGAAGTTTGTTTTGATTGAGCTTTAAGCCTTCGGAGAATTGTTTCAATATGAGCTAAAAGTACTGGCAAGCGTACTGGCTTGTTTAAATATATATCTGCCCCGTATCTTAAACCTATAATTTGTTTTTCTTCACCTTCAATAGCTGTAAGCATTATGACTGACAGCGTATCTGTTTCGGGCTTTGAACGTATAGTTTTTAAAACTTCCCATCCGTCAAGTTTTGGCATCATGACATCTAATATAACTATATCAAAATAATCAGGATTCTCATTTATAATGTTTAAACCTTCTAAACCATCTTTGGCAATTTTAAGTTCATAGCCATAAGCAGGCAGTGCATCTGCAAGAGCTTCCGGATTATCATCTATAAGAAGTATTTTACCTAATGAACTCAATTCTTTTCTCCCTGACAAAATATCTTAGGTTGAAAAAATTATTATAAAAATAATTAAAACCTTTAATTTATATAGTAATATTATACTCAATTCAATATTTTATTATAAAAATCAGGTCAATAAAATGAACTTTTTCAATGATTTTAAACTATCAACAAAGCTTAATATATGTGTATGTTCTGCTATTTTTATATGTTTTATGGCTCTGGGATCTTATTTAGTATATAAATCATACAATCTAGGTATTTTAAATGCAGAACTTCAGGCTCAAAAGGAATCTCTTATAGCTACAAAGACAATAGAAAAAGAGTTTGAAAAGTTAAATCAAAAGCTTACAGACCTTATATCTTTATTTTTAAACACAAAAGAGCTAGCTCAAGACTCTAAAGTTGACTATACTAAACTATTAGAAGCTTCATTTAATAAGAACCCATATATTATTAGTGCCTATGTTATTTGGGAAGAAGGCAGTGAAGGTTATAAACAAAATAAATGTTTTGGTATTAAAGATCCAAATACCAATAAACAAACATATCCCTACCTTCTAAAAGATGAAGGGCTTATATTATCTTGTTTACCTGAACATAAAGGTAATTTTAACTATAATAATGTTAAAAAAAGCAGAAAGATAACTATTACAGAGCCATATATCATTAATATGAAGTCAAAAGAAGTTATGGTTGTAACAATAGTTCAACCAATGTTCAATAATGAGGGTAAATTTCTTGGTGTAATTGCAGCAGAAGTAAATTTAGAATTTTTACAAAGTATTTTAAAAGAGTTTAAAGATATAAATACTGTTTCTGTCCTGGTTTCTTCTAATGGAATAAATATTATGAGTATAACCCATCCTGAATGGATAGGTAAAAGTATTATAAAAGATAATAAAAAAGATCGTAAAGCCTGGGAAAAAATTAAGAAAACAATAATTAAAAGTAATAATATTAATTCTTTTAGTGTATTTAGTAATGTTAATATGCTTGATGAAGAAGCACTAATTGTTATATCACAAATATCATTTGAAAATTCTGCTGATAAGTGGTTCTATTATACAATAGTACCTAAAAAACATGCGTTATCAAAACTTTATTCTAATATTAAATTATTAATTGTCTCGTTAATAGTTACTTTAGTTGTAATTATTTTTATAAACCTTTTGTTTATAGAAAAAGTTATTACACCAAGATTAAATTATCTTGTTGAATCAATGAAAAAAATAGCACAGGGTCAGTTTAATTTTAAAATAAAAGAGAGTTCAACTAACGATGAATTGGGAGCCCTTCAAAACTGTGCTAAAAGTCTTCATAATGATTTAAAAGATCTGGTTGAAAACCTTGAAAATAAGGTTAATGAAAGAACGAAAAAGCTTAATGAATCAATGAATAATCTTGAAATAGCTAACAAACATAAAGATAAGTTCTTATCAGCCTTAAGTCATGAATTACGA
This sequence comes from Cyanobacteriota bacterium, assembly GCA_040752795.1. Classification (GTDB taxonomy): domain Bacteria; phylum Cyanobacteriota; class Vampirovibrionia; order JBFMGH01; family JBFMGH01; genus JBFMGH01. Next base: position 18,738 of record JBFMGH010000530.1, on the reverse strand, counting down.
ACACCTCTAAATTCTATTATGATATTTTCTGACCTTCTTTATGATCAGGTTTACGGAGAATTAAATGAAAAACAATTACAGTATATATCTCAAATTATAAATAACGGTGAACATCTCTCAGAGATGATTAATGATTTATTAGATATAACAAGGATAGAATCAGGAAAAATTCAACTAAATTTTGAAAATGTTTCTATTAATAAATTGCTTTCAGATATTGTTATGTCAATGGAATCACAGTTTAATTCAAAAAATATTACTGTTAAAACAAGTTTTAAATCAGAGATTAATTTTGTTGAACTTGATGTAAAAAGGTTTAAGCAGATAATAATTAACTTGTTGTCTAACGCACTTAAATTTACACCTGCGCAGGGTATTATAGAAGTAGGTACAGACACATTAGATGAGAGTAGTATTTTTATTTACGTCAGTGATAATGGCATTGGAATATCTTCTGACCAGCTGGGGCTTATTTTTTCTGAGTTTTATCAGGTTGAAACTGAAAGTTCAGTTAAACTGCAGGGATTAGGATTAGGGCTTGCAATAACAAGAAGATTAGTTAACCTTCTTGGTGGAGAAATTTATGTTGAAAGCAAGTTAAATGAAGGTAGCAGTTTTAATTTTTCTCTACCAATAAAACAAACAGGTACTTCTCAAAGGTTTCATGGAGATATAAAACCAGGTAGTATACCTGAAAATAAGCGTATTCTTATAATAGAACATAATATAGTTAACTTAGGAATTATTATTGATATACTTCATAATTATAATCATAAAATATATACTGCTTATGCCATAAGTGATGCTATGGATTTAGCAATAACAAGAAATCCTGAAGTAATACTTATTGATTTGTCAATTCCTGATTTAGATTACGAAGAACTAATCAGAAAAATCAGGCATATTGAAAGTTTATACAATGTTCCTATTATTGCTATAGCTTCAGAAGTGAGCGATGAAATAATCATAACCTTAAAAGAATACAATATTACATCTTTTATTGAAAAACCAATAACAAGAAAAAAGCTATTAATAGCAATAATAAATTCATTTTAAGCAGATATTGTGTTAGCCCGGATTATTCACAAAGTTTCGGAAACAGATCTTTATCGAGGGTTCAAAAGGTCCGCCCTGCGGACCTTTTGAACCAGGCCCTCTGAAACCTGATCCCTGTTAAATATTTACAGTATGTTAAATGCATAAATCTTTAACTTAAGTCATTACTTGAGCCTTGAGAGTTTGTAACAAATTCACGAATTAACTGGGTTAGAGGAAGTCATTATTTAAATGATTGTTGCCATTGTCTGATTGAATTAATATGTGTTTTCTGTAGCAACAAGCCTTCTTGTTTCTTTTGATACCTGTGTTTAGTTGAAATTCTATTTAGAATACTCACTGCAGCACCAATTGCCATTGTATTAATTAGAAAAGCTAAAGCAATAGCCCAGTTTTTACTTTTAAGATTTATCGCTTGCTCTTTAAATGGAAGTTTCAATAATTCATCATAAGTTCTGATACCTTTACTGGAAGTAAGTGTAGATCCCCATGCCCTATCAAAGAATCTATAAATTTTTCTTTCTACTAAATCCTGTCCAAAGAACATCATTGGAACTGTTATTATAAACCTTCTTGCATTTTCTAATATTTCATATTTATCACGGGAGGCAATAAAGTAACTGGCTATACTAACGGGCATAATCAAAAATCCCAGTTGTTTAATAGTTAAACCTGCATTACCTTTGAAATCAAAGTGCTTAACGATTGAATTAATTGCTGGTTCAATATTTTTATAAATGGTATTATTCCTGGCTAAAGCAACTGTACCTGCTGTGAAGGTAAGTCCGATACTTGCAAATAATGCTAATTTTTTTAACAAAGAAATGGCTTTCTGTCTGGCTTTTTCAGCAGGAGTAGTTTTGTCATCATTATTATTAAGGTTCCTTGTTTTTTCAAGGTTAATTAGAGATACGAAATCTTTTTTACCCGTTTTGCCAAGGGTTATTAAATTTCTAATAGGGGCAATAGCATAAATAAGTGGTAATAATACACTGAAGGTAGCAGCTATTTTTCCAAACTTGGCTAATTTTAAGTTTTTAATAAGATTACCATTATTTTTAATTGTATCGATTGGAGTAATAAATTTATCTGAAGTTAGGTTAAATAGTGAAGAAAATACTTTAGAGAAAAATTTGGCAATAGGAGTAATAGAAAAATAAAATACTGCAGATTCAGCAACTTCAGCAAAAGCAATCTCTCTTGCCTCATCAGCACTACGGGATATTGAAAGTTTAGGAACCAGGCATCCTCCAGTATCCCTGGTAAACATTGCTATAGAGGCACTGCTTTCTAATGGATGGAGTATTTTTGTTGCTAAAGATATATTATTCATAATTAAAATACTTAAGTAATAATTAAATTACTGTTTGAACTTCTCTTTTATTAAATAAATAAAGTATGTTTTCCCGAATTTATACACTTGTTAATTATTAATTATTGTCTAATTGAAAATAATTCTCAACTAAAAACTTTAAAAAATTAATAAAATTTAACTAAGGTTTATTAATTGATAACATATGTATAAGTTTATTAATTCTGACAAGAACTAAGAAAGCAGAGAAAAAGCTCACTTAGTGAGTCATACTTTTTCTTATTCAATAGGTAAATATAAATCAGTAGCCAACAAAAAAATGTGGTGTATCAGTTCAGCAGTAGCAGGCTGATACACCGTTTAGGGAATCTAAGTAATAATCGATTAAGAAAACAGAGAAAGGAGTTGGGGATTTAGGCTGATATATTAAATAAACCGGAAGGCATTGCTTCTAATGTTTTTGTTTCTTTTCTCAATTGTTTAATTTTACGTTCAGAAAAAATACTTACTATAGGCATAATAAAAGTAGGTGCTATTGCTTGTGAATTTATTGTTGAATTTGTTTTATTGTTGTTTAAAATATTATTTTTATTAAACATTGCGGGATGAACGTTGATATAACCATTAACTTTATCACTTAAATCTTGTTCTTCCTGATAACTTCTGGCAGATAAGCTATTTAATGTTGTTAAAGCTTTATTTGTATCATCATTAAAAAACACATTATAGTTTGATTTAACAGCAGCATAATTTTTTGCTGTTTTATAATCATAATCCTGAATATTTGGGAAATCAGAATAAGGTTTATCTTCAAGATATTTATTATTGGTTTCTGTTAAATGGTCAGATTGAGTTTTATAAATGTTATTTACTGTATCTACTGTACTATTTAAAGGTGGTTTTTGACCTTCAGGAGTATTTGTATTACTTATTTGTTCATATTTAGCCATATATTCAGCAGAAGTTACATATCTTACATCAGCATTACAGGTATTAGCATTAGTGCCATAAGATGTACTTGATATATCTAATGGGTCAACAGAAGAGGTTTTCATCATACCCATTGTTATTTCAGCCCTGTTTTGAAATGGAGGTGCAAGATGATAGTATGAATAATTGCCGTATCTGTAACTTCTTGTTGGAGATAAATTCATTTTTCTTTTTGAACCTCGTATTTGTGTAACATTTATCTTGCTTATGTTTATAGTATAAGTTTTTTAACAGGTTCAAAATATTGTGTTTTAGAATGGTTTTTATCCTCCTATAGGAGGGTAAGAAATTTATTTTAAAAATAAAAAATATGCCTGAGTTGAAAGTTCAACGCTAAAGAATAAACACTTCTCAATCTAAACTTTGATCAGATATCTTTGTATAACTAAATTTTAGAAATTAGCGATACCCATTTTCTGCTTCCTGATCAATTTTAAGTATAGATATAGTTATTTATCAATTCTTGTTTATGAATAACTCTAAAACTGTCTAAAATTTCCTGTTCTCTCTTGCAAACAAAAAGTAAAGGCTTTTTAAAGTCGTGGTATTCTCAGACCACGACAAGCCTTTCTTTTGTTATAAACACCAAAATACGGATGTTGAAGTCCATGCAGCAATTTTCTCTAAAGTGTCATAAAAAAACAGGGAATTTACAGGGAAATAGTTAATTATTTAGTCATTGATAAATCTTTGTATAGACTATAAGGTAATTATAGCTTATAAATTCAAGATTCAAATAACGAAATTCCCTAAAAATTTATCAGGGAATTATTTTAAAGTAACAGGGTAATTTTTATAAAAAGGTACTTTTTTTGAATTCTGACTTTAAACAATAAACTCTTTTTTACTGCCTGTGTAATGTTTTGATGATATTATATTTTCTTTAAATAGATGGCATTTTGGAAGTATTTTTTTACTTATGAATCAGATAGAAAAAACTGATACCTATATCCAGACATTCAAAGTCATTAAACAAAAGATCCAAACAGCTCAAATAAAAGCTGCTATGTCCGTCAATTCTGAAATGATTATCTTATATTGGGAGATAGGTAAAACTATTCTTGAACGGCAGGAAACAGAAGGCTGGGGAGCAAATGTTATCAACAGGTTATCAAGAGATTTAAAAGAAACTTTCCCTGATATGAAAGGCTTTTCTCCCAGAAATTTAGGCTATATGAAGAAGTTTGCCTCCATTTATACTGATTTTTCAATTTTGCAGCAACTTGCTGCAAAATTACCCTGGTGGCATAATGTTATTTTAATAGACAAAATTGAAACATCTGAAGAACGTTTGTGGTATGCACAACAGGCAATAAAAAATGGCTGGTCCAGAAATGTTATGGTTTTACAGATAGAAAGCCAATTATATGATAGACAGGTTTTGGCAAATAAAACAACAAATTTTGAACTTACACTACCAAAACCACAATCAGATCTAGCTCAACAGCTAATAAAAGATCCTTACACCTTTGATTTTCTTACAATTGTAGATGATTATAAAGAGAAAGAAATAGAACAGGAACTTGTTAAGCACATAACCCATTTTCTACTTGAATTAGGGACAGGATTTGCATTTGTAGGCCAGCAGTATAAGGTAGAAGTATCAAACAAAGATTTCTATATTGACCTGCTTTTTTATCATACAAAATTAAAATGCTATGTGGTCATTGAACTTAAGGCCAGTGAATTTAGGCCGGAGCACGCCGGTAAAATAAATTTTTATCTGTCTGCAGTAGATGATCTTGTTAAAGAACCTGACGATAACCCGAGTATTGGAATCATTTTATGTAAGCTGAAAGATAAAGTTATGGCTGAATATGCTTTAAGAGACCTTAAGAAACCTGTAGGAGTATCAGAATATCAAATTCTTAAATCTATACCAGATGAGATTAAAACAAGTCTACCAACGATAGAAGAGATTGAAAAAGAACTATCAAAAGGCTTGTCGGATAATAATACAGAAAAAGACTCTGGTACTATTTAAACAAACGCTATTTTTTTAGTATTAAGTAATGAAAAACAGGTAAAATATGATAAATAAGACTACATTTTTTTTGTTAAAGAATCTTAAATAGAGAGCGTTGAAAAAATCACCATGTACAAATTAAGCTGATAATGTTACTATTGGATGGTTATGAGAAATTGGAGTAGACAAATGAATTTTTTCGAGAGTGTTAAAGACAGGTTTGTTCCTGAAAATCATCCATTGGTAATAATAAAAAAAGAAATAGACTTCAACTTCATTAATGAAATATGTAATAAATTTTATACTCAAAATGGTCCTAGTAGACCACCTTATAGACCTGATATGATGTTCAAAATAATCTTTCTAAGCTTCTTTGAAAAGAAAAGCTTTAGAATGATTGTTTGTGAGCTTCAATATAACCTCCTTTATAGAGATTTCTGTGACTGGTGGAAAGAACAGGTTCCAAATCATAGCTCTTTAACAACATTTCTCGACAGGGTAGGTTCTGAAACTATAGCAGATGCTTTTAATAAAGTTGTTGAGCAGTCAAGAAAAGCTAATATCGTAACTGACAGATTAAGTTCTATTGATTCAGCAATAGTTGAAAGCCATGCAAACAAATATCATCTCTGGGTGGAAGGTGGTAGTCCTGATCCTGATGCTGAATGGTTTACAAAAAGGAATAAACATTACTATGGTTTTAAAGCTCATACGGCATGTGATGTTAACACTGGAATAGTAACAAATTTAGAATGTACACCTGCTAATCAATCTGATATGACATTTTTTGAGTCGGTAGTCAATAAAAATGCCGGGGCTACAACAGCAGATAAAGGTTATTCCTCTGGTAAAAACAGAGATTTTTTAAAAATAAAGGGTCAAGAAGACGTAATAATACCAAAAGTAAACGAAAAAATAAAAATAGACAAAGAAAAAGCAAAAAGTAGAACTCAGGTAGAACGCAATTATTCGATTGTTAAAAATTATCATAGGCTTGATAAAACAATATCTTGGGATAATGATAGGTTTACAATTCAAGCTTCCTTTGCATTTATGGCCTGGAATGCAAAATGCTGGTTAAAAGCTATTTTCAAAAAGCCCTATTATATACTTATGGCGAAGTGTGCCTAAAATCAGAAAAATGGAGGAAAAATAGTCTGTAATATGCTTGATTTAGATGATTTTACTCGAAATATACTCAAAAAATTTAATTCAAACGCAATTTTGAGGTAAAATGGTTAATAATTCAACGCTCTTATAGTAATATTATTAAAAATAAAAATTATGAAAGTTGAAAGAATAATAAAAAATAATACTATTAAAAGATATTTCGCTATTTTATTAACTCTAGTAACATTATTTATTGGAGTTATTGGCTTTAATAATGTTTTCATATGTTTTGGAACTGATAATCATATTAGTATTGAATTTGATAGTATTGATTCCTGTTGCAAGCAAAATAATAATATTCTTAATGACTCATTATCCAAAAATATTTCTAGTGTATATTCTCAATTTAGATTAAACATACTTAATCAATGTGATAAGTGTATAGACATTAAGTTTATTGCCAATAATCTTGAACAATCTGATAAGATTATAAATCCAATTATAAAATTTTCCGTATTAAAACCAGTTGATTTTTCTTTTAGTATTATTAATTTACTTCAGATAAGATCAACAAAGATAACAATAAAGCAGGATAACAATACAAACAAAACCCTGGATTTATTAAATACGGTAATTCTCATAATTTAACAAATACATTTTTAAAGCAAGTTAAAGATGTGTTTATTATTAAAGTAACTTACCGAGAGGATTACCAGATGAAAAAAGTATATTTAGTATTAGTTGTGTTGGCTATTTTTTGTATTATGATTTTATCAATAAATCCATCATTTGCAAGGGGCTCGCGTTCGGGACATCATTATCATAATGGAATTCATTATGACAAAAGAAGTGCTAGTGGCCATAAACCATATGATTATGATCGGGAATTCTTAAATAAAATGATTAAACATAATAATAAGGCTATAAAAATAGCCAAGAAATATCTTGATAAAGTCCAAAAACTAGGATCAAAACAAGCTTTACAGGATATAATAACAAGTAGAGAGAAGGATGTTGAACGATTAAAAGAACTTCAGGTACAATGGTACGGAGATTTTAAATAGGCTAAGTGTTCTCAGTAATAAATATTTACATGGAGTATAAAAGATGAAAGTCTTCTTAAAGCTTGTTTTAGTAATATTAATATTCATTTCAACTCAGGCATCTTATGCAGAAACATTAAGTCTAAAACTGGATGAGGTTATTAGTTTAGCACTTAAAGAAAACCCGGAACTAAAGTTTGAAAGACTCAAAAGTGAAGTAGGAGAAGCTGGTATTATCATATCAAAAGCCTATCCCAATCCTTCTTTGACAACAAATTCAAATTTAGCAGATAATACTTATGAAATTTTAGGTGTTTCTCAACCTTTAGAGTTTGGCTATAAAAAACATTTTAGAGTTCAGGTTGCAAAAAATGAATTGAGTCTGGTTAACAATGCTATCAATCAAAAAAACTGGGATGTTAGAAAGCGGGTAATTCAATTATTTACAAATTTGTATATATCTCAAAAAAAGTTAGAAGCTTATCAAAAAATGATTAACAATAATGAAAAGCTAAAAAACATTGCTATTAAACGAGAAAAAGCAGGAGATATTACAATAATTGATGTTAATCAGGCAAGTGTAGAGTACTTAAAATTACAGAATTTAATTGATTTAGAAAAAGCACAAATGCTAAAAGTGCAGAAAAGTCTTAATTATAATCTTAACCTTCCTATTGACACTGAAATAATTGCACAGGAATTAAATATTCTAGACACGTTTAATGATAATTATCTGAACCAAGGGTTAATAGAAACAGCAAAATCTAATAGTTTCGAATTAAAAGAAATATTATTAGAAAAAGATCTTTCTTCTTCTAAGCTCAAGCTTGCAAAAGCCAATAGAATACCTTCTTTAACTTTATCTACCGGTGTTGCATATGCTAAAGAAAATAATAGAGTGAGTGTATTTATAGGTGCAGGACTTGAAATACCTTTATTTTACAGGCAAAAAGGTGAAATAGAGAAAGAAAAAGCTAACATAAATATACAAGAATATAAAAAACTATCTTTACAAAAAAAAATAAATGCAGATATAACCTCAAAAGTTCTTGAGCTAAAACAGTTGACATCAATATTGTTACGAAACAAGAAGGATATTATACCTTTGCAACAGGATATTATAGAAAAAACTAGAATTAGATATCAAATAGGAAGAGATCCTTTGATCATTTCCCTTCAAGCACAACAAGAATATCTAAAGTTTATTCTGGATAATCTTGAAACTATTGAAAAATATCAACAAAAAATTGTTGAGCTTGAATATCTGGTTGGTAAACCCGTATTTTAATTTATTGGAGTTAAGAAATGAAAACTAACGAAAAAATAAAACAATTTACACATAGTTTATTCTTTTTAGCCTTAATTACTATTCTTTTGACACTAATTTCCTGTGCTAAAAATGAGCCACAAACAGTAAAACCTGACAAAAATATTAGTATCGAAAATGAAACTCTTCTCAATGAACTTGATGAGCACAATGAGTTTATAACTCTTTCAAATGAAGACATTGAAGCCTTTGGATTGAAATTTAACAAGGTAGAACCAGGATTTATAGTCAGTGAAATAGAAATACCCGGGGAAATTTCTATAGATCCAGACAGATTGGTGCACATCAGTTCATATATTTCCGGTATAGTTATTAGTTCAAGCAAAGGTATTGGAGATTATGTAAAAAAAGGTGAACTTTTAGCCGTTATTGATAGCAAAGAACTTGCAGAAGCAAAAGCAAATTATCTCATTACTTTAGAGAAACTTGAACTGGCAAGTGTAAATTTTAAAAGAGAAGAAGAACTTTACAATGAACATATTACATCCCAAAAAGAGTTTTTAGAAGCCAAAAATGACCTTTTTCAAGCAAAAATAGATTTAAAACTGGCCAGACAAAAGCTTGATATTTTAAATGTAAACGTCAATAATTTTTCTCAAAAGAATAAAGATAATTTTAATAACTTGAGTAAATATTATATATATTCACCTTTTAGTGGAACAATTATTGAAAAACACTTTTCCAAGGGTGAATATATAGAAAACGTTAGAGAAGCATTCTTAATTGCTGATCTTAGTATAGTTTGGGCAGAGTTAAAAGTTAACCAGGAAGATTTACATTTAATTCATCCTGGAATGAAAGTAACTATTAAAGATACAGCTGGCACCAATCAAACGAAAGCTGTTATTCAATATGTACAACCCATAGTTAATGAAGAATCAAGGACAACCATAGCTCGAGTTATATTAAATAATTCACAAAGAATCTGGAAACCAGGGATGTTTATTTATGGAAATATTATAAAAGAGAACACTCGTGTACCTTTAATGTTGAATAAAAATGGTGTTCAAGAAATAGACAAAGAAGAACATGTTTTTATAAAAGTTGGGGAAAACAAGTTTAAAGCTCAGGAAGTAAAAACCGGGCAATCAAATAAACAATATATTGAAATTTTATCTGGTCTTAAAGAAGGACAAACCTATGTATCAGAAGGAGCTTTTCTCCTGAAATCTCAACTTTCTAAAGAATCTTTTGGCGGTGATCATGATCATTAGAGGAAATTAATTGATGGAAAAATTCTTAAATTTAATTTTAAACAATAAACTTCTTGTTATAGTTTTATTTTTAATTGTTATTATATCTGGATACTTTTCTTTTAAAAACTTGCCTATAGAAGCCTTTCCAGATGTTTCTCCTGTCCTTGTTCAGGTGTTTACTGAAACAGAAGGACTATCTCCTGAAGATGTTGAAAAATATGTTACCTACCCTATAGAAACCACCTTTAACGGGTTACCTAATATGCGGTTAGTCAGATCCACTTCAAATTTTGGTCTTTCAGTGGTAAATGTTTATTTTGAAGATGGAACAGACATCTATTTTGCCCGACAGGTAGTAGGAGAAAAACTACAAGAAGCAAGAGAAAAGATACCTAATGGGTTTGGTGATCCACAAATGGGGCCTATTTCAACACCTATGGGATTAATTTTATTTTATTATCTTGAAGATAAGACAAATTCTTTTAACCTTACTGAACTTAGAACCATACAGGATTGGGTTATTAAAACACAGCTTCAAACAATTAAGGGAGTTACAGAAGTATTGGGTATTGGAGGATTTGAAAGGCAATTTCATGTTGATATCCATCCTCAAGCATTAATTAAATACAATCTTACAGTTCAAGACATTGTTAAACAAGTTAAATTAAATAACTTAAATGTTGGAGCACAATATATTACAAAGGATTCAGAAGAATTTATCGTAAGATCTATAGGTCTGGCAAAAGGGATTAAAGATCTAGAAAAAACAGTCATTAAGACTATTGATGGCACTCCTGTTTATTTGAATCAGGTTGCACATATAACAGAAGGCGGGGCTATAAGAAGAGGCATTCAGACGAAAAATGGTAAGAGAGAAGTTGTTGCTGGCATGGTTATTAAACTATACGGAACAAATTCTTTCACAGTAATTGAAGAGGTAGAGAATAAAATAAATGAAATAAATAAGACTCTGCCAAAAGGAGTAAGAATAGTTCCTTACTATGAGCAAAAAAGCATCATAGAAGCTTCTGTAAATACTGTTACAAATGCGTTATTGCTGGGTATAATATTGGTTATAGCTGTATTAGTTATATTCATCAGAAAAATTAGATCAAGTTTAATTGTTGCCATATCAATCCCATTCTCTATTCTTTTCGCTGCTTTAGCTATGAATTATTTAGGGATTACTGCAAATCTGATGTCTCTGGGTGGACTTGCAATTGCTATTGGTATGCTTGTTGATCCTTCTATCGTGATCGTTGAAAATATTAACAGAATGCTTGAAGAAAATAACAAGAATAGACTAGACACAATTAAAAAAGCCTGGCTTGAAGTTATTAAACCAATATCATTTGCTGTTATTATTGTAATCTTTGTATTTCTTCCTATACTTTTGATGGAAGGAGTCGAAGGAAAAACATTTAAACCGTTAGCAGATACAGTCATTTTGGCATTAATGGGAGCATTGTTTTATTCTGTTTTTTTTGTACCTGTCATTTCAACATTTTTGGTAAGAAAAAGTAGTAGAATTAGTATTTTAAATACTTTTGATATTCTTGATAAAATCAAAGCTTTTTATCTACCTTTTTTAAACTTTTTTCTTGAAAAAAAATTCTTTTCAATTATTATTGCTGGTCTTTTAATCCTTACTGGTATTGCTATTTACCCACAACTTGGTTCAGAATTTACGCCAGAACTCAATGAAGGTACTATAATTTTAAGATTGACAATGGCACCTTCTATCTCTCTTGAAGAAAGTAAAAAATACACTATGATTGTTGAAAGAAGAATCAAAAAGATACCTGAAGTTGATAAAGTTCTTAGTAGAATTGGTAGAGGAGAAGTAGGGGCTCATGCAGATCCTATTAATAGTGCCGAAATGTATATTACATTTAAGAAAGATATTAATATTAAGCATGATGACCAGGAAAAACTAGAAAAAGTTATCAGGGAGTCTATTCAAGGCTTACCTGGTATTCAAACAAATTTCACGCAACCTATTGCTATGACAATTGATGAACTGTTAGAAGGCGTTAGAGCTGACCTTGCAATAAAAATTTATGGAGAAGATTTAGATTTATTAAAAGAAAAAGCCGATAAAATTGCAGAAATAATTAAAGAAATAAAAGGTGCGCAAGATGTTCAAGTGGATCAAGTTGCTGGTAGCCCGCAATTGTTAATTTTACCGGATAGAGAAAAACTTGCCCGCTATGGCCTTAACATTGATGATGTTCAGCAAACAATCAAAACTGCTGTGGGTGGCCAAGTTGTAGGACAAATTTTTGAAGGGATAAAAAGATTTGATATTTTTGTGAGATTTGATAAAACTTTTAGAGATACTAGAATGGCTATTTCGAATATTTTTATTAATTCTAGTGATAATAAATTAATACCTTTGTCAAAAGTTGCTCAAATTCAAGAGACAAATGGTTTAAGACAAATAACAAGAGAAAATAATCAGCGGTTCATAGCTGTTCAATGTAATGTCATTGACAGGGATATAGGATCTTTTGTAAAAGAAGCAAAACAATTAATTGCTCAAAGAATTAACTTACCTTCCGGTTATTTTACTGAATGGGGTGGGCAGTATAATCTTCAGGAACAGGCCAATAAAAGATTTGCTATCGTTATTCCTATTACATTAATAATGATAATAATTCTTCTCTTTGTGAATTTTAACAGTTTTAAAGATACTCTGTTAATAATGCTCAATATACCTCTTGCTCTTGTAGGTGGTGTTGTTGCTCTATGGTTGACAGGACAAAATCTCTCCGTACCATCATCCATAGGTTTTATATCTCTTTTTGGTATTGCGTTAGGAAATGGAATGGTACTAATAACCTATTTTAATCAATTAGTAGACTCGGGTTATAACCTAAGTGATGCAGTAGTTACGGGCTCAATCAACAGGCTAAGGCCTGTATTAATAACAGCATTTACAACCGCATTTGGCCTTATACCCCTATTACTATCTACGGGAACGGGTAGTGAGGTTCAAAAGCCATTGGCGACAGTTATAATAGGTGGTCTTGTAAGTTCAACAATATTAACATTATTAATATTACCTGTTCTATATAGTTTTTTGTCCTCTTGTCAAGAAAATAAGGAGAAATAGTATGAAAAAATTTGATTATACGTAACCGTCAAATACTACCCACGTTCAAAAGTGAAAATTAACTTTTTTTTGAAACTTTACAACTTTCCGGCAACGATTCACTCCAGGGCATAAGTTCATCAAGAGCATTCTTATCATTGATATCTATATTGGGTAACTTATCAAATAAATACGTCAAATAACTAAACGGATTCAGCCCATTTTCCTTTGCTGTTTCAACTATACTGTAAATGGTAGCACTTGAGTTGGCTCCTTTTGGTGTGTTGCTGAACAACCAGTTTTTTCTTCCGATAACAAACGGTTTTATAGAACGTTCTGCCCGATTATTGTCAATTTCCAAGCTTCCATCAAGAAGAAATGCATTAAGCTTATCCCACTGATTCAAGCAGTATTTAATAGCTTTTCCTGATGGTGATTTTGGAAGCACTCTTGGCCTTTGATATTTAAGCCAATTCTTAAAATCATTAAGGACCGGAACACTTTTCTTAAGACGGCTTTCATATCTCTCTATGTTGGTGACATCTCGCAATTCTCTTTCTATTTCAAAAAGTTTGTTACAAAACGCCAGGCCTTCCTCAGTTGTCGTTGGAGTATTATCTTTTTTTGGAGGAAGAACCTTCAAAGCATCAACAAAATAACGCCTTGCATGTGCCCAGCATCCAACTAAAGTAACCTCAGACATAAGACTGTATCCATCATATCCGTCTGTGTGAAGGTATCCCTTGAAACCTTTTAGAAATCTTGCAGAATGTTTTCCTGCGCGGGTTGTCTGATAATCATACAAGATGATTGGCGTATCTTCTCTTCCCGTTCGATATAACCACATGTAAGAAGTTGAATCCGCATTTCGACCCGGTTCTTTTAGCACCTGTAGCGTTGTTTCATCAGCATGCAATATGCCCTTTTGTAGCAGATGTTCCCGCATTCGCTTATACAATAGCTTGAGCCATCTACTTGATCCTTGTATCATCCAGTTAGCCGTAGTTTGTCTGGATATTTCTATGTCCATCCTTTTCCATTCCTGCTCCTGTCGATATAAGGGTATTCCTTTTACAAATTTTTCACTCATTACATAGGCTATTGCAGATGATGAAGCAATACTTCCTGGAAGTACAGGCTTTGGCATTTTTGCAATCTTAATGAAGAATCTAGTTTATGTTTCAATCCTTGTTTTACTGGATTATGTACTTAAATAAAAAAGTTGAGAGATTTCTTTTGAAAGCCCGAAGGCGTTTCAATCCTTGTTTTACTGGATTATGTACTTAAATCTGAATTGAGTTTGGTAGTGAGTACCAAAAAAAAGTCGTTTCAATCCTTGTTTTACTGGATTATGTACTTAAATTGAGTACTTGCCAGGTATACCGGTGAAGTTAACAAAGTTTCAATCCTTGTTTTACTGGATTATGTACTTAAATTGAAAAAAGAACCCTTTAACCACAATGTTAAGAATTGGTTTCAATCCTTGTTTTACTGGATTATGTACTTAAATTAGTTTTCTATTACAAGAAAATTATGTTAAGTTTAGTGTTTCAATCCTTGTTTTACTGGATTATGTACTTAAATTCAATTTAGCAATACTTAATATTTTCGAATACAGTATGTTTCAATCCTTGTTTTACTGGATTATGTACTTAAATAAAAAAATGAGGGACTATGGTCTCCATCCTAATATAGTGTTTCAATCCTTGTTTTACTGGATTATGTACTTAAATGGATACGATTATGAACTTCCCTAATAGATACATTTATGTTTCAATCCTTGTTTTACTGGATTATGTACTTAAATCTGACTGTCAGGATTGGCAGACCCCGGACGATTTTATGTTTCAATCCTTGTTTTACTGGATTATGTACTTAAATTTGATGAGTTCTGCTTGTGTTTTGACGGTCATTAGGTGTTTCAATCCTTGTTTTACTGGATTATGTACTTAAATCTTATAAAAATGGCTCAAATAAACAACAATAAGATGTTTCAATCCTTGTTTTACTGGATTATGTACTTAAATCTGAACAGGGCTCAAATCATTACCGTTCTGGTGAATTGTTTCAATCCTTGTTTTACTGGATTATGTACTTAAATACGCCTTAATTTTTTGCTATTTTAGCTGCTACAGCTTGTTTCAATCCTTGTTTTACTGGATTATGTACTTAAATATTTTAGCTCTACGCTATTTTTTGCTATGCCTGTTTGTTTCAATCCTTGTTTTACTGGATTATGTACTTAAATTAAGGAGGGTAATATTGTGGATTTTACATTAGAAATACGTTTCAATCCTTGTTTTACTGGATTATGTACTTAAATGTATCAACGATTTGAATTATATCTCTAATTTTACAATGTTTCAATCCTTGTTTTACTGGATTATGTACTTAAATCTTATCTTTGTAGCTCATATACTTATTATCTGTATTGTTTCAATCCTTGTTTTACTGGATTATGTACTTAAATACTTATATAAGCTTAATATCAAGGCTACGTGGAAAAAGTTTCAATCCTTGTTTTACTGGATTATGTACTTAAATTGGCTTGATTTGTGCAAGGAATAATTGCAATAACTTCAGGTTTCAATCCTTGTTTTACTGGATTATGTACTTAAATCAATTTAGGGAATACTTTATATACATTATCCTTGACATAGTTTCAATCCTTGTTTTACTGGATTATGTACTTAAATTATTTGGGTCTGTAAGCCCAACTATGACTAGTTTTAAGTTTCAATCCTTGTTTTACTGGATTATGTACTTAAATTTTAAGATAGGGCTACAAAAGATAGTTCCGTTTTTTAGGTTTCAATCCTTGTTTTACTGGATTATGTACTTAAATAGCAGTATGTAATGCAGGTTGATGGTAGATGTTCGGTGTTTCAATCCTTGTTTTACTGGATTATGTACTTAAATAATGGGCGCGATTACCGACATAACCACGCCATAGTGGTGTTTCAATCCTTGTTTTACTGGATTATGTACTTAAATATTTCAACTGGTTCCTGATCTCCAGAAACGACCGTCTGTTTCAATCCTTGTTTTACTGGATTATGTACTTAAATTAATGCTTAAAGCAGGATATTTATTGTTTACATTTCTGTTTCAATCCTTGTTTTACTGGATTATGTACTTAAATAATTTTTTAACAACTTCATGAAAAATACCGAAAACTGTTTCAATCCTTGTTTTACTGGATTATGTACTTAAATCGGCCTAGACCGCTAAGTTAATTATAGATAGTTGATTGTTTCAATCCTTGTTTTACTGGATTATGTACTTAAATTTTCAATTTCTTGATAATTTTATGGATGCAAGCAAGTGTTTCAATCCTTGTTTTACTGGATTATGTACTTAAATCTACAACTTTCACGCATACCGAAGCGTGCCCAAAATTTGTTTCAATCCTTGTTTTACTGGATTATGTACTTAAATTATGTATCAATTAATTTTTATTTACTCCTCATGTGTGTTTCAATCCTTGTTTTACTGGATTATGTACTTAAATTCTAATGGAATGGAGAACACCTTGCCGTGTTTCCTTTGTTTCAATCCTTGTTTTACTGGATTATGTACTTAAATGGTTACATTTCTGTTAACCTTCATGCTGATGGAACTTGTTTCAATCCTTGTTTTACTGGATTATGTACTTAAATTTTACACACAAATAAGGATAAATATTATGAATGAAAAGTTTCAATCCTTGTTTTACTGGATTATGTACTTAAATTTTTTGTATTTTTTATTGTGTTTTTGCTTGCTATGTTGTTTCAATCCTTGTTTTACTGGATTATGTACTTAAATTGTTTGATTATTTGCTGTTTGTGTTTTTTGGTCTATGTTTCAATCCTTGTTTTACTGGATTATGTACTTAAATTTTTCCGGATATATGTTTCTTTCTTCTCCTTCTTCAGGTTTCAATCCTTGTTTTACTGGATTATGTACTTAAATTTTTTAAATTTATTCCTACCAGTTTTTGTCCTGTTGTTGTTTCAATCCTTGTTTTACTGGATTATGTACTTAAATTACACTATCACCATTGATTTGATCATTTGCAAGCGTGTTTCAATCCTTGTTTTACTGGATTATGTACTTAAATGAGGGAAGTTTTCAAATATTATATCGAAAGATTGCCCGTTTCAATCCTTGTTTTACTGGATTATGTACTTAAATTTCAATACGTTCTGGCAAGACATTTTTACAAAACTTGTTTCAATCCTTGTTTTACTGGATTATGTACTTAAATTTAAAAATTACTATGAATAAAAAGAAACCATTTATAATGTTTCAATCCTTGTTTTACTGGATTATGTACTTAAATCAGAGGAAGAATTGTTAGATCTGTACTCAGAACTTGTTGTTTCAATCCTTGTTTTACTGGATTATGTACTTAAATATTGAGAGAATGGAGAAGAGACACTGAAGATCCATTGTTTCAATCCTTGTTTTACTGGATTATGTACTTAAATACAGATATTAACGGAGCAAGAAAGATCTTTATAGTTTGTTTCAATCCTTGTTTTACTGGATTATGTACTTAAATAATAATATTACGTAATTTTTTTATTGCATCTATACCATGTTTCAATCCTTGTTTTACTGGATTATGTACTTAAATATTTAGGGAATACTTTATATACATTATCCTTGACATAGTTTCAATCCTTGTTTTACTGGATTATGTACTTAAATGGGATAGGAGAAGTGAAATGCCTTTAAACCCTACAGCGTTTCAATCCTTGTTTTACTGGATTATGTACTTAAATACTTATATAAGCTTAATATCAAGGCTACGTGGAAAAAGTTTCAATCCTTGTTTTACTGGATTATGTACTTAAATGAAGTAGAAAAGAGGTTTTTAATATGTCAATTAACTGTTTCAATCCTTGTTTTACTGGATTATGTACTTAAATTGCTGGTGGTTCTTTGCTCCCCATAATCATAACCGGTGGTTTCAATCCTTGTTTTACTGGATTATGTACTTAAATTACTGAAAACTCTACAAAACTAGATAATCCCTGGGTTGTTTCAATCCTTGTTTTACTGGATTATGTACTTAAATCAGAAGGAGAAAAGCATGGCAAGAATCTATTTTGAAAAGTTTCAATCCTTGTTTTACTGGATTATGTACTTAAATGTTGAAATAACGCCACTTATGCCAGTTTGAAAGCCGCTGTTTCAATCCTTGTTTTACTGGATTATGTACTTAAATGATACCCGAGAAGCGAACTATCAAGAAAAACAATTCTGGTTTCAATCCTTGTTTTACTGGATTATGTACTTAAATTTAGTATTTTTGCCCTCAATAAGGGCTTAGAAGTCGTGTTTCAATCCTTGTTTTACTGGATTATGTACTTAAATGGGTTTAATAATAATATGATTATAATTTTCAAAAATAGTTTCAATCCTTGTTTTACTGGATTATGTACTTAAATAATGTTGGCAGTTTTGATTCTGGTATAAAAGATTTATAGTTTCAATCCTTGTTTTACTGGATTATGTACTTAAATAATTACAGGAGTTACGCATTTTAATATAAAAACTTAAAAAAAGTTCTTATACCCCTTTTGTTCTAATGAACATAATGCTAGTATAAGAACATGTTAAATATTAATTACTATAAACTAGCATTATTAAGCAC
>JBFMGH010000529.1:0-7565 GCA_040752795.1 Cyanobacteriota bacterium | reverse complement strand
TCAAGATCCTTTTCTCTATCTAATTGATCAAATAATACAACAATATCAATATCACTATCTTCTTTATAGTTACCTTTTGCCCTCGACCCGTATAAGTAACTACCTTTAAAATCACTATATTTTTGTGATAGAAGTTTATTCAAATCATTAATTATTTTTGAAATATTCATAATAAATTAACCGTTCATTATTTAATATATTAATTATAGAGTATTTGACTACTTTATTAAATATTCCACCTGCTATACAGCCATTTGTAGTATACAAGTTCGAAACTATTCCATCAAGGTCCATTAATATACCACCAGAGTAACTTCGGGCGGTTTTTTTATTTACCATCAAGTTTGTAGGATTTATTAATATCTTCTATTGATTCTTGACTATTGCCCAGGCTATAGTGAACTCTGCCCCTGTTGTAATAAGCCTCAGAATAATCAGGTTTAATCTCAATAGCTCTGGTAAAATCTGCTATAGCCTCCTGATTATTACCCAGTTGATACTGAGCAAAACCTCTGTCATGGTAAGCTTTTGCATTACTAGGCTCGCTCTCAATTGCCTTTGTTAATTTAATAATCTGTGTTTGATAATCTGCTTTAGCTTGTTCTTTATTGTTTAACTGCGAGCAGGCAGTATTACAAAGCAGTAATAAAAGCATAATTGATAAAACTAATTTCTGAAACATAATTCGCACTACTCCTTTTAATCTATTTTAAACTCTAAAACTCATGTGGTTTTGATGTAGAGTATTTAAGTGTTTCAATGTTATTACAATTTGTGATATCAAACATTTCCACTCTTCATCTGTCAATTGAAAAATGAAGTCTGCAGGGAATCTATTAATGTTGCGTTTAACAGCCTGATTAAGCACAAATGTTTTTGTTCTGCAAAATCACTATCTAATATAACCTTATGGTCACGAATATAATAAATTTAACTCTGAATCGATTCAATTGGAATTAATTTTGTTGGCATTGTTTTCTTCTAGAGCCTAAATGTATTATATCAAAAACCGGTTGCAATTTGCGACCGGTTCAAACCACAATCTCTCTAAACCCTTTAACATCAAAGGTTTTAGGGCAACTATGAACATCTCGGAATATTCATTTAAGTTCCCTTTTTGCTAATATATCAAAAGGATCCATCAACTCTATTCAAAATGTAGCTCAGAGTTATGTTGGAAACTCTTCGTGGAAGTGTTAAAAAAAATGCAAGAGTAACTGAGTGTGATTTTTGGGAGATATTTTTTCCTCAAAAAAGTTTATAATTAAAAAAAATCTATAAATGGTCGATACACAAATTAAATATTTATAAGGATAGATAATGTTGAATAAAGGTCAGAATTTAGTTGAGTTTGTTATTATTATAGCGATTGTAGTATTGGCTGGCATAGTCGTTTACACTTTTTTGGGTGATAATATACACTCAACATATATGAGTTCACTGGAAAAGTCAAAAAGTTATAAGCCCTTTGATTTTCATGCCAGTAATAATAATGATAATAGCATAACATATTCTATCATAGAAGGCGGTTCTCTGGGCGGTAAACCTGAGGCTCCTGTTAAAGAATGCTACAATTCTGAATGCACTATAGACTATGGAGAATTTATACTGCAGGGTATACCGACAAATTTCGGTGAACTAATAGAAACCAGTGGCACTTCTGCCGGCCAGAAAGAACTGTTGTCTCTGATAGAACAGATTGCTTTGCAGCTTGAACAATCCGGAGATGTTGATGGTGCCCAGCAGTATAGAGATATGGCTAATCTGGGGCACTTTTTAGCTGAAATAGAATTAAAAATTGAAACGGCTGCTGAAACTTGTAAAAACAATGCGGACTCTTTTAATTGCATGAAAGATAAACTAGCTGAAGCTAATCCAGGGGTGCAATTGCCAGATAACCTCAAAAATATTATTCCTGATTTTAACTCCAGTGAATGTCTCTGGTGGCAAAGTCTTAAAAACAGGCGTATAGGAGCAGAACAGTTAGTTAATTATAATAATAATATTTATCAATCAGGCGAAGATATTTCAAGTACAAATAATGCCTCTGTTGCCATGTTTAACATTTTTAATGAGATTATGAATAATCAGAATTATTCAGATAATATGAAGGCTGTTACTACTGAATTATATGATCAACTATCTGAATTACACACCCAATTTGATTCACAGGTTGATGCATATTATTCTATGAATGCTTTTGATGAGGTACAAAATTATACACCTGAGTGGAAAATTCTTGATGATAAAGGTAATGTTGTACCTCAAGAGCCTATAGTTATTAAAATAAAAGATCTTACAGATTTTACTAACCCGCAATATTCTGCTGGCGTTAATTTAGATTCAGTATTAATTTGTGCAACTGGCAATAACACTGATTCTGGAACGGTTTGCAATTAGAGACAGCCCATACACTTAACTAATCAGAGATTAAGACTCTCTTCTTATTAATCTGTTATCTGGAATTATAGTGTGTAAATAAAGTGCCTAAAATTAACAATAAATCAGATTTTATATAAAGAGTATCATTTAAATAGTTAACTATTTATTGAGTATCTAGCCAGTATTTAGCTGGTATAAACTCATAAAGCCATAGAAGTCAATAATGGCTTTTTATAAATCACTCTTCAGACTGAGATCTAAATCAGAACTTATTTTGATGTATTCACGATGAAAAACAATTAAACTTTAAGTTGTTAAGAGTTAATACAGTCAAAGAGTAAAAGTTATGTCTATCGCAATACCACAATCTCATCTTTATATTTTTACAGAAGATCAAAGAAATAATAATCATTATGAGGAAGGTTTTACGGAAAACTTTATGAATGATTTTCAGTATATTACTACCTTATTTGATAATGATTTTATGTTAAAACTAAAAGAACCCGGCTTTATTGATATTATAAAAGCTATTGGTCTCTTTATATTGGCAATATTGTTTATCATTTTAGTTCTTATTAGTCTGACAATAGGTTTTATAATCGGGTTATTTATATATGCATTTAAAAAAGTGGCACATTATATAAGGAGGGCCTGTAATGCCTTACTAAAATGACTATATTTTTCAATAAATTGTTAAGATACATAGCTTAAGGAGGGTCAATATACATTATCAATCATATATACCCGGCCTCTATAATCTACAAATTACTTTCAAGGATCAGTATAAATAACGAAAGGAGAGCTTTTGAGATGTTTTAGATAATAGTTCAATTACAATAAAATATAATTTTAAGTATGCAACAAATTGTTGGATAGAGCCTAAAAGAATTTAACAAAAAACCGCCATATAAATTAATGGCGGTTTTTAAGAGTGGGGGATCAGTATAATAAGCATTTAAACTGTAGTATCAGGCTTTATCCTGGTTTACTATTTTGTGTGTAAATAATTTGGCAGATTAATTGTCGCTTGAGTTATTTTGAGTATTATCGTGATAATCTTTTTTAATATGTCTGGACGTTCTATTAAATTGTCGCTGATTTCTGTTGTCTGTTCTTTGATTATGTTGATATTGTTTCATTAAAGCTTCTTCTTTAGTGTTTACCTCTTCTTTTGATGCTTCTGAATTATCATATGCTTTAATATAACCATCAATATAAGCTTTCTTTTCAGCTGATGTTAACCCTGGATTAGCTTGAAAATATTCTTGAATGTCTGCTTTTTGGTCTGAAGTTAAGTCATTATAATCTTGAGCAGAAACAACATTTGTTGAAAGTATTAAACATATTATTATTATTGCCATTTTAATTTTAGTCATTTAAATTTCTCCTATAAATAAACTCTGTATGTAGTGTTATGCAAGTTTGACTTTGATAATCAAAAAAAAGTTCAATTAAATTTTGGAATTTTAACCTGTTAATTCAGATGATAGCTTTCAGAAGAAAAGACTACAACCTCCTCACTGATTCCTGATTTGTGAATAATCCGGGTTAAAAAACTTAACATTTGAAAAACTTGTGCATAAGTGTATATATTTTCAAAAAACTAAGATAGCAGATAAATAGTGTCAGAGCTTTTAGGCCCTCCCTTCATTAGCCACTCTTCCCTGATATTTTATAAAACATCAGTTATGCATAAGTATTTATTTATCCTGAGTTTCTTTTATATCCGTTTCAAATTTACCGTCATAGGTTTTAAAATCTGTTTCAACATAATTTTCAATGTTTGCCTGTTCAGATTCATTTCTTGCATAGCCGATGTTCTGGGGCATATAAACTGTTGTGTGAGGGAATGGTATTTCTATATTGTTCTGGTCAAGAACATATTTGATTCTTCTTCTAAATTCTCTTTCAATGCCCCATTGTTCTCCAGCTGTTGTGTCCATCATTAATTTAATATCTACAGAGCTACTACCTAAGTTATTAACACCTAATACTCTTGGTTCAGATATTATTATCTCTGGAAACTCTTTGTGCATCTGGTCTGCTGTTTCCTTTATTAATTTAATTGCTGTATTTATATCCTCTTTATAGGCAATACCTATATCGAGATGTGCTCTAGACCAGTTTTTAGTATAAACGGAAACCTGTGAAATCTGACCGTTGGGTATAATATGAGCTATGGCTGAAAGGTCTCTGATAACAGTAATTCTGAGTGTCATATCTTCTACCACTCCACTGCAATCACCTACTTTTATAACATCACCTATGCCAAATTGATTTTCAGAAAGAATAAATATACCGTTAATTATATCCTTAATTAAACTTTGTGCTCCAAAACTGAAGGCTATACCAGCTATTCCGGCTCCTGCTATTACAGGAGTCAAGTTGATTCCGAGTTCCATTAATATTAGAAATGTTAATATAACTAAAATGATTATTTGAATTGTATTGGAAATTATCAGGCTCATTGTTTCAAATCGTTTGATTTTTCCTATTTCACCTGCGAAAAGTACTTTTATAATACTTATTGTTATTGAAGTAACTATTTTAATAAGATAAATAATTATAATGGTTTCAATAATGTAAAATAAAATACCAATTAAGCTTTCCCAGGTATCTTTAGAAATAAGCCAGTATTTAAAAGAATGAAAAGCAACAATGCAATAACTTATAAGATAATGGGTAAATTGATTAATATAATGGTATGTTTGAGGCAGGTTATATAAAGCCACAACTAAAAATATAAAAACTATTATGAATTGAGAAATTTTTATAGCAATACTTAAAATAACACCTGTGTTGTTTCCAATTTGATCAATTTGTTGTTGAATAACTTCTTCTTTTACATTAGGAGTAGCCCATCCTTTTTTATTGCGTAGTTCAAGAAAAGCTTTTTGAAGTTTTTGAATAAATTTTACAGTTATATTTTCTGTAAAGACTCTTGTGTTTAATCTTATAAACTCCAGTACAAGTATAATCAAGAGTGTTATTAATAAATACATTCCAACTTTTAAATAGGTTTCTTTAGGTTTTTGCAGTTTAAGTGTTTTGATAGATTCTTCTATAAGGTGATCAATGTTGTATTTCCATATTTTACTTAATCTTTCTTTGCTGACATTATTTACCCGGGCATCGATGTCTGTGACCCTGAGAATTGTTTTATCATCAAGCATCAATATATAGTCATTGCCATATCTTTGTATGGTTGTTTCAAGTGAATAGTTTTTAAGTTTTGCAGCATTGTATATTTCGTCTTGAATTGCCCTCTTAATATCAAGAATCCGGGCAATAGATTTAACACTATTATTTGCCCCAATGTATAAAAGTGTTTTTCCGTTTAATACTATAGACTGTTTATATACAATTTCTACATCCTCTTCTGGTGTGATTATTTCAGAAACAGACTCCTGCAAGCTTTCTTCGTCAGTAGTAGTATTCTTTATTTTACCTGCCATAAGTTCGGTTAATTGATTTTGAAGTTGTTTGATCTGTTCATCAACATCAGGATCACTTTGTGTTTCAGAATTGGTAGAAATGTTATTGCTTTCCTTTTTAGGTATAGTGACCTCTTCAATAACAGTTTTAAAAGAAAAGTTTTCCTTTGAATTATTTTTATATTTAGCGGCTTTAATGGATTCTGTATATTTGATATTTTCCAGATTATCTTTATCATGGCCAATAGATTGTTGGCCAACTTTTTGTTGATCAGTAGTTTGTTGGCTTGTGTCCGGATCATTTGTATCATTTGTTTTTTGGGCAAATACTAAGCTATTATTAAAAGATATGTTTAGAATGATGATTGTTAAACTGATAATAATTGATGATAGTAAAAAATTTTTCATAAAAAGCTCCAATGACATAAAGAGACTATAAAAATTTTAAGTAAATGATTTCTGTAGCTTATATAGTACAAAAAAAATATGAATTTTCTTATTTTTTCTAACATTTATACCAATCCATGAAAGAAAACTATATATTCCAGAAAATGCCCTGCATCAAATTTTTTCAATAGAATAGTTCATTTCAATGATTAATAAAACTGAAATACCCGTCTTTATTCTTTTCTTGTTTCTGGTGAACTAGTTCGTTGATTATACTTAAAATACTGGCTCAATGTTTTTTTTAAAATTTTTATGAAAAAATGTGTTTAGTAATTGAATAATAAAAAAATCTGGAGGGGAAAATGATAAAGAAGATCTTATTAATTTTAGTTTTAAACCTGGTTTTTATTTTTAGTAATAATCTTATATTTGCAGAACAAAATACAGACTGTGAGCAGCTTAATGGTTTGGATGAATATATAAACGAAACTATGGCAGACTGGAATGTTCCTGGTATGGCAATAGCCATAGTCAAAGATGGAAAAGCGATTTACATGAAAGGATTTGGCTATAGAGATCTAGATAAAAAGCTTGAGGTTACAGCTGAAACAATTTTTGCAATAGGCTCTGATTCTAAAGCCTTTACTTCAGCTGCGCTTGGTATTCTTGTTGATGAAGGTAAACTTGATCTTGATAAGCCTATTAAGAATTATATGCCTGAATTTAAATTAAAGAAAGACTATGCCACTGACCATGTAACGCCTCGCGATCTATTATTACATATTACAGGAATTTCTAGAAACGATGCAATTCTGACAAACACACCTTATAACAGAGAAGAACTTGTCAGTAAACTTCAATATTTAAAACCTTTTGCTGAAATGAGAACTAAATGGCGTTATAACAATTTTATGTATGTTACATTAGGTTATTTAATTGAAAAAATTACTGGTAAAACCTGGGAAGAGTTTGTTCAGGAAAAAATATTAAATCCTTTAGATATGAAATCAACCAATTTTTCTGTTACAGAATCTCAAAAAAGTGATAATTATTCATTACCTTATGAAGTAACAGAAAAAGGTTCTAAAGTTATAAACTTTGCTAATGCTGATAGTATAGGGCCCGCAGGATCAATAAATTCTAATGTTGTTGATATGTCTAAATGGTTAATATTAAATCTTAATGAAGGTAAATATAACGATAAACAGATTGTTTCTGAAGAAATGATGGAAGAAATTCACACGCCTCAATTCTTTATTTCAGACAAAATAAAATTTGAGGGTTTATATTATGATTCTTATGCACTGGCCTGGGGAGCTAATAACTATAAAGGTCACAGGCTTTTAAGGCATGACGGAGAAA
>JBFMGH010000528.1:0-10047 GCA_040752795.1 Cyanobacteriota bacterium | reverse complement strand
ATTCTTTTTATCCATTTTTTTGGGGCTTGTTTTTTTTGGCGCGCCCCCCCCCAAAAAACACCCTATAATAATTTAAAGCCATATATCGTTTACTTCCGTGGATTGGTATAGTTCTCAGAGAGACCTTTGCATAACTAATGTTTTATAAAATATCAGGGAACAGTGGTTAATGAGGGGAGGGCTTAAAAGGCCCGCGCAGCTGGTCTTTTAAAGCCGACACTATTTCTCTACTATCTTAGTTAGTTGAGAATTTATCCAGTTATGCATATGTCTTTCAGAAGAAGAGAGATCCTCGCTGATTCCTGATTTGTGAAGAATCAGGGTTAATAAATCCAGAACTAATTTTAAGGAACAGCTTAAATAACTTTATCAATAATGGTTAACACCAAAAAACCAATGCTGATAAACCCGTTGATATTAAAGAATGCTACATTTACCTTTGAAAGATCATTAGCAGATATTAATGATTGCTCATATATCAGCATTACAGCTGTAAATAAGGTTGCCAACCATATAAAAGTTCCAGTGGATAACATGAAACACATAATAAATAGTAATAATACTGTTAAAACATGGCATGATCTTGAAACAAAAAGTGATTTAGCAATGCCAATTTTAGCTGGCAGGCTATAAAGATTTTGTTCTTTATCAAAATCTTCATCCTGTATGGAATATATAATGTCAAAACCTGCAACCCAGAATGTTATTGCTGCACCCCACAAAATAGAAGGTAATGTAATTTTACCACTAACAGCCAGCCACCCTCCTATTGATGCAGAGCCGAGAACAAAACCAAGAACAAAATGAGAAAATACTGTAAATCTTTTCGTGTATGAATATATTATTATTATGAATATTGCAACAGGCAGTAGATAAATGCAAATTAATGGTAGTTGTAAAACAGCTAATATCATAAGTAATAAAGAAATTATAGTTAACCATAAAGCTTTGGAAACTTTTATACGTCCTGCCGGTATTGCCCTATTTTCTGTTCGTGGATTTAATTTGTCAATATTTTTGTCTATAATGCGATTTAATGCCATTGCTGCTGTACGACCACCTACCATTGCAATTATTACCCACGCAAATATTATAGGTTCTGGCCATTTATTGGTAACAGATAATAGCATTCCGCTTAAAGTAAATGGTAAAGCAAAAATACTGTGCTCAAACTTTACCAAATCGCTATATTCCTTTATTCTGGTTGTTATTGTCATTTGCTATTCTCATTGTCTTTAATTTTCGGTTATTAACCTGTTTGTAAATTGAGTTTAATTATAATTTACTAAAAAAATGATTTAATTGAATTTTTCTTAGATATAATTTCCTTCAAATTCATACTTAGAGACCTCTGCATAACTAATGTTTTATAAAATATCAGGGAACAGTGGTTAATGAGGGGAGGGCTTAAAAGGCCCGCGCAGCGGGCCTTTTGGGCTCGAAACTAGTTCTCTGCTATCTTAGTTATTTTGAGAATTTATCCAGTTATGCATATGTATTACTTAAACTTTTTTAATATTTCTATAATTTTTTAGACTTCTAAGAAAAAAGGAATATCATTAACACTAAGAGAGAAATTGTTATTGGTTACAGATTTTGTTTAATTAAGTAGGTTCGAAAAAACTTTCCACAAAGGATTTGTTTATGCATAATAGGCGTAGTGCTCAATCTGATGCTGTTAGATTGCTATTAAAAATTGCTGAAATAAGAAGGCTCAATGCTAGAGCTAATATTGATCTTTATAATAAAGCCAGACAAAATAATAACTTGAAACTATTAAGTTTTAAAGGGTGTATATGATAAGGACATTAGCTGCTATTTATTTAACTTCAATCATTCTGAGCTTTAATGCAATTTACAGCATTTATTTTAATTCAATCATACCAGATAATACATACATAGTAGAGTTGACAGGCGTTATGAGTTAATTTTTACCCACTACAGTTACCCCAAAATCCTCCCTTACCCTTTACCCTTACACACATACCTCCTAGCTTAAGTTTGGGCCTCATTTGGCCTTTTTAATTTTGTTCTAAATGCTTTATTAGAAATTTGTAGCTATATATAACTTATGCAGAAGTCTTAATATTTCAAATTTTGCTAAGATATATAAATGAATAAAATTATTTCAAATAAAAAGTTTTTTTTTCAGGGGGCTCTTAGTGTTGGTGAAATAATAAATTGCGCTATTATTTTATATAAAAATAATTTTATTAACGTAATTTTATACGCTCTCATTCCGGGTGTAATTACTATTGTTATAAAAACATATGTTAAAGCCTGGCAATATACTTTTAGTATGGAGATAGGAACTATATGTGAAGGTTTTTTTAATGTAGTATTATTTTTTGTTTCTTTAGTCTTTAATCTTGCTCTAGCCAAAGCATTTTTTAATATTTTAACTAATAAAAAATCTGGCTATTTTGATATTATTAAATGGATAAATTCCAGTGCCAGAGAAATATACAAACTGGCAGCATTATTATTTGTTGAAATTATTATTTTAATACTATTGGAGTTATTTTTGTGTGTTATTATCTTTATAATATACTTTTTTTCAGGCGATTTATTTAAGGGAATAGGTGATACAAGCTTTCTTATTTTGTATCTTTCAATATTTTATTCATTTGCAACAGTTTTATTTTTTCAAATAGTAGTATTCGCCACAGAGACAAAACAAATACGACTTGTTTTTGCAAAATCACTGGAATATATTTTTGATAACCTTGTTTATACCTTTAAATTTTTTGCCTTAAACTTTATATTATGTTTATATGCAATATCATGTTTAATTATACCTGGCATATGTCTAATGCTTCTTCTTCATCACTATGGTTTAGCGTTTGTTCCAGAAGATTTAATTGCGAGTAGTAAATTATTTGGTACAGTTTTCAGTATTTTATGCTCAATAGTATTCTGGCCATTTGTAATTGCAATTATTGTTATGTTTTGTTTTAGTTTCAGGGTCAAAAAAGAAGGCATAGACCTTTATTTGCAGCTTAAAAATGAATAGAGATCGGATATAATACGTATGTATTATATCTTCCGGCGGTATCTTTTGCCGCCAACCTGGCAGACCAGACCCCTGAGTTCTAAAATGGTCATTGTGCTAAGAAGGGTAGAGGTATCCAGGCCTGATTTATTAAGTAAAACATCAAATGCTACAGCGTCATAATCTAATAAATTCATTATTATTTCTTCCGGGCTGTTAGAGGGCAGTTCTACTGCTTTTTCAGGTTCTTTTTTTATTTCTATTGTTTCAGCTATAGCCACTGTATTTTTAACAGTTTCATTTATAGGAATTTTATCATCTTGTTCTTTTTTGGGGCTTTCATTATCAACAATTACCCAGTTAAGAGTTTCTAGAAGTTTTGAAATTGTGGTGTATATTTTTGCCTCGCCTCTGTAAATTAGGTTATGAACGCCGTCATTTGAATTACTATTGACTCTGGAGCTGACACCAAAAACTTCTCTATTTTGCTCCAGTGCGTTTTTAGCTGTTATAAGACCTCCTCCTCTGGCTTTTGCTTCAACTAATATTGTTGCATAAGAAAGCCCGCTTATAATTCTGTTTCTGTAAGGAAATCTCCAGCCATCAGGTTTTGAATCTGGAGGATATTCTGAAAGAACTACTCCATTGCTGTCAATAATTTTATTAGCCAGGTTATTATTTATTTTTGGATAAATATGGTTCAAACCTGATCCAAGAACTGCTATTGTTTTACCATTAATCTCTATGCAAGCTGTGTGTGCAGCAGTATCAATGCCTTCAGCAAGACCGCTGACAATTGTCACACCAAAATTAGCTAGTTCTGAAGATATTTTATATGACATTTCTCTTCCATAGTCTGTTGGTGTTCGGGTGCCCACTATAGCAACAGTTTTTGAAAGGTCACATAAGTTAAAATCTCCTTTATAATATAGAACTACTGGTGGGTCATAGATCTGTTTTAATAAATCAGGATACAGTGGATCTATTATGCACAGAACACTGGTTTTATAATTGCCTGTATCTTCTTCTAATTTGTCAGGGTTTATATCTGGTCTTGATGTTACAATTTTTTCTATTATAGAGCTGTAGATAGTTTCTATTTCATATAGATCAGCAGAAGAAGCTGACCATGCTTCTTTCATTGATCCAAAGTGGTTCCATATTTTCATTATGGATACAGCACCAAGACCTTCAATACTGTTAAATGCCAGCCAATATTTTAGTTCTTCCATTATTTATGTATTTACCTGACTTTAATTAACATATTAATTTTAGAAAACTTTGAATTATTAGTAAATTGTAGATTTTGTAATAAATAGGGAGAATGTTAAAAATCTTCTGTGTGGTCTTTGAATGCCAGATGCTGTGTTTTTGAATTGGAGCCTATTAAAGTTATTCAGGATACATTTTAAGTTGTCTAATAATTCAAACAATGTAATTAAATTTAGATTTCTTTATAAACATTCAAAATAATAGATCTTTGACCAGTGATAACTATAATTTATATATAGCTGGTTTTTTGAAAAGAATTGTAGAAAATTTTAACATATTATCAATAATTGTATTATAGAACTGAATGGGGTTTCAAAATGGCTGTTTTAAAATATATTCCACAATCAATGTTATTTTTTTGCATTGACACAGCTCTTGTATCTTTTATGAAAATTTTGAGGCTTCTTGAATTGATTAGCATTAAGGTTATATATGTTACCAGATTAATTGCTGATTATAAAATTAATAATGATTCTATAATTAAAAACCTTAAAATGAAAACAAAAGAAACTATCATAAGACATCTTGAAGCTAGATATACCTCTAATGAAATTAATTGTATTAAACCAGCATGTTCTGAAGAACTATTTCATTATTACTATTTTTTCTGTGATGATGATAAAACTTGGCTTGACCTCTCTCAACGTCTTGATATGTCTGAAAGAGTTATAGATATAGCTGTTACAAATGTTGGTTTTATGGATGAATTATATTATTTTTCAATTATTTTTATCACTGATTCTTCCAGAATCTTTGTTTATAATGTTAATCATTACAAACTTTATGATTCAAACTCGGAATACTTATACACAATTAACCTTAATGAGGTGATAGACTTTAATTACACAATTGAAACAGATGCTATTGATATTTTAAACAAAGGTGTACCTACCAATTTAACACTTAAATTATCTGATGATTCAGAAATATTTGTTCTTAACCTGTACGGTTTTACTACAGAGCTAATTAGAGATTTAATATGGATAAAAAATCTATCAATATGCTCAGAAAATGAAATGAATATGTCTATAACAGATAGGCAGAAGATAAAAATTAAGAATCTTTTTCGGGCAGGTAAAATTTCTAAAGAAGACTATGACAATTTATTTGAACGCTCTGAAATTCAAGCACAAACTTACCGGAAGAAAATCTGGGAAGAATCATTTCACACATATCTTGAGGAATAAGGGCGAAAGAATATTGCTGCTAAAAACTACTTGAGAGAGTATCTATTAGTTTTGTATTTAACTTTAATTAATGTGGGTTAATTGAGGTTAAAGCAGAAGGAACAATAGAGAGAATTTTTTCTGCTTCTTCAAGAATTTTAACAACTTTATAACCGTTCAGGCCATCACTTCTTGGCTTAATTTGTTTATTGATGCAATTTATATAGTGCTGGCACTCAAGTTTTAATGGTTCAATATCTATGTAGTCAGGGTATTCAACTACTCTGTTGTCATAAGCTATATTGCTATAGAGGTGTAATTTATGTGATGTTTCTGTATCGTCGAGAATAGCTGTCATTTCAGTGCCTCTGACCAACAATTTGACCTGCTTGTTAGGATGGATCCAGCTATTGTGAACGTGGCCTGACACGCCTTCAGGGAATAATAAATCTATATGAGCAACGTCCATAACTCTGCCCGGAGTAGTGACGTAACCAAGTGCAGATTTAACCTGTAATGGGTCCATATCAAGTACAAAACTCATCATAGATATATCATGTGGTGCAAGATCCCAGATAACACTAAGGTCATTTTTTCTGGGGTTGTAATTCAAACGATCGCTCTGAATATGGCATATTTTGCCAAGATAGCCTTCGGCAATAAGGGTCTTTAATCGATTTACAGCAGGATGATAAAGTAATAGATGCCCTACCATTAAAACAAGCCTGTTTTTATCGGCTTCTTCATTTAATTCTATAGCTTCGTTGCTTGTAGTGGCTATTGGTTTTTCAACATAAACATGCTTGTACGCTTTTAAGCATTTCATTGCTATTTGATAATGTGTATCACTCGGTGTAGCAATAGCTACAGCTGTTACTTCCGGATCACTAAGGACATCATCAAGATTGTGGTAAACTTTAACCTCTCTATATTCTTTTGTTAATAGCTTTATACGATCTATATCTGTATCGCAAATTGCTTCAAGAACCTGTAAATTATTAAAATTTCTTACTAAATTCTTGCCCCATAAGCCACAACCGATTACTGCTACTCTTGGCAAAGTTTATTTTCTCCACACTAATTACATTATCTCGTATGTATATTACAATCTTTATAGTAATTAATTCAAGTATTTTTTAAGAAATTAGAAACGATGAAAGCATTAAGAACTCCTATTACTCAAACTCGTAGAGATGCCTGGACAGAAGTTAACTTAAGTAATATTGAGTTTAATATTAATGAAATAAAAAAAGTTCTGGCTCCAGGTGTGAAGATAATGGCCATAGTGAAAGCAGATGCATATGGGCATGGGGCTGCTATGGTATCTAAAACACTTTCAGCATCAGGTGTTAGCATGTTTGGTGTTGCTGCTGTTGATGAAGGTATTCAATTAAGAATGACAGATATCAAAAAACCTGTTTTAATTCTGGGGCCGACACCAAATTGGGCTGTTGCTTCTGCTGTTGAAAATGATCTGGATATAACTATTTTCTCTGAAGCTCACCTTGATGACTGTATTGAAGTGGCACAAAAGTTGCAAAAAAGGGTTAACATTCATATTAAAATTGATACGGGTATGCATAGAATTGGTGTTGATTACAGAAATGCACCTGAACTTATTGCTAAAGCCGAAAAGGCCAGAGAAGTTTTTATAAAAGGTATTTTTTCTCATCTGGCATGTGCAGAAGATACTGAAGCCAGTCAGGTTCAAATTAATAGATGGAATGAAATAATTAACCATCTTGATAAAAAACCACCATATCTTCATTTTACAAACTCAGCAGCTCTTATTGCTTACAAAAATATTCATTATAATCTTGTCAGGTGTGGCCTGGAAATATATGGTCTAAAGCCAGATTTGCCTCCCGGTATTAATCATCTTCCATTAAAACAAGTCATGGCATTAAGGGGTAGAATAAATCATTTGCATAAAGCAATGCCCGGTGAAGGTGTTAGTTATGGTTATAGTTATAATGTTTGTGATAAAGAGGTTACAATAGCAACTCTGCCAGTTGGTTATGCTGATGGTGTGTCAAGAAGATTATCAAATAAAATTTATGGTTCTACTAATGGTATGAAAGTTCCTCAGATTGGTAATATAACCATGGATCAGATGATGCTTGATGTTTCAGAAATTAATGATATTGCCATTGGCGATATTATTACACTTCTTGATGCTGATAATACAACTTCTATGTCTATTGACGACTGGGCTAAGATATTGGGCACTATTAACTATGAAGTCCCGTGCCTCCTTAAAGTCAGGCTGCCAAGAGTCTATACCAGCGATTAACAGGCTTTGCTGTGTCTGAAGAATTAAACAAAAATAGACAAATAAGGCTAGTTAAAATTGTTATTGGTTGTTTATCTATTCCAGTAACAATATTAATTTTGCTGGTGATAGGGATAGCATTATATATAATGAACGCATAAATAAAATAGACTTCAGAAAATAAAGGGTTCGGGTGTTATGCCCGCCTTCGGCGGGCATAACACCCTCATGATTTCCAGTTATGTCTCATAATTTCATGCGTTTACTATACATTAATATTTTAGTTTTACTTAAGCTAATAATTAACAAATATTGTTATAAAGATGAAAACTTATGTTATCCACAAAAGTAAACGATATATGGCTTTAAATTATTCCAGGGTGTTTTTGAACAGCCCCTGCCTATATAATCTGGAATTGATAAATTACTTTCAAGCATCAGTATAAATATTAAAATAAGCCCGGGATTTTGAAATTAAAGCCCAGGCTATTTAGTCAGGGTAAAATAAAAAACTTAAGTTTTATAGTATTTTTTAAATGCTATTCTTCTTCTAATGGCTCAGGAAAAGGTTCTTCGAAAGAGCCAGGGTCTTCGCAATCAGTAGTGCAGGTAGAAAGATTATCTTCGCATCTGTTGGTACAATTGATTGAATCATCATCTTCAGATAAGTTTGCGCAACTGTCAAGGCAGTCATTATATTCACTGGTGCAGTCATCTACGCAGCTTTGTGCGTTAATCAACTGAATATTAAATAATAATAGAGCTGCTGTCAAAGAAACTATGCCTAAATGAAAAACTTTTTTAGACATACAATCTACTCCTTTTAAAAAATAACAACAATATGTGTGATTATGATTTTAATTTTTACAATAAAAGCAATAAAAAAAATATAGCAAAATTACTCAATTTTTATAATAACGGAGCTTAGCAAGATAAATTAACGTTTATTCTCTTTCATAAAAGTTAATTAAGATGATTGCAAAATAAACAATAACTTTTAAGATTGGACTAATTAAACAAATTATATTCAGGTTTATTCAATGTAATATTTACGCTAAAATCAAAAAAATAATATTAAAGGAAAAAAAATGAATATTAACAAAATAACCTGCCAGGCTTCAGATAATCAACCCAAAAAAAATAATACAGTAAAATATATAATAATTGGTGTTTTAGGTTGTCTTGGGCTTTCGGCTCTATTAATATTTATGGTGATAATTATTGGTATTGTTGCTTCTATTGCCATACCTGCCTTTATATCAAAAAGTACAAAACCTCAACAAGTTATTATTCGGACTGATGAATCAACTGCAAGAAGCATCTTGCAATCATTGCAGAGTTCAGCAGCTATTTATGTAGCACAGCAAAGAGATGTACCAGAAAAATTTTCAGATTTTCTTATTTTAGATGGTGCTACAAGTGGTTCTCAAGTCATGACTTTAAGTCATATAAGAAGTCAGTTTTCCAAACCAGATTCAGAATACGACCTTGATAGCAACGTTTTTGAAATGGATTTTTATTCAGGATTGAAAGCAACTTATTATTTAAAAGGAACAGACGTCACTGCAGATATCAGATAAGGATGTTGTTATGAGTAAATTAAGAATTATTGCCTTTGTAGTTATTGTTATTATTGCTCTGACAGCATCAATAAGTATATATTTCATAGTAAAACAAAACCACGATATTTATAAAGCTGATTATAATACAAATGAAGCTATGCTAGTTGAGCTTAAAGAGGGGCTTAAGTCTTATCAGAAAGATAATAATAAAGAACCAGAAAAATTTTCGGCATTTGTTCAGCTGGATGGAGAGCTCAACCACCCGTTTACGGTTACTCTTGATAAATATACAAAAAATTTTATAAAACCGTCTTCTCAAAATGACCTTGAATCAAATGTTTTCATTGTTGAATATAATTCGGGCCTACTGGTAGATATGTTTATTGAAGATGGAGATGTTATAACCTCATACCACAAGGTTGATGATTGAAAAAAGTTACTATGTATAATCTGGCATAACCAAGCACCAGCAATCTTTATATCAATTTAAATTGTGTTTATATTAAATATACCAATCCACGGAAGTAAACGATATATGGCTTTAAATTATTATAGGGTGTTTTTGCCTGCTGCGCAGGCAAAACACCCTGCCTCTATAATCTGGAATCTATAGATTACTTTCAAGGATAAGTATAAATGTTTATATCAAATTATTTTATGTTGCAGCAAAATAAAAATGTCCGCTTTTTAGCAAAATAGAAATGTCCTCTTTGGAGGATTTATTATTACTAACTTCTGAACTCTTTTAATCATTAAATTTCCTTTTTTCTTTTGAATTTATTT
>JBFMGH010000527.1:0-10852 GCA_040752795.1 Cyanobacteriota bacterium | reverse complement strand
TTATTCTCATTGTTGGATTTAATCTTTTGGTATAATTCATATTGGTGGCACTCCTTTTTAATTTTATTTTTATCAACTTAATTTTACTTAAGAAGTGTCACCCTTGTTTTAACTATTCACAAATTAAATAATTGTTCAGATAAATGGGGCCGGGTCTTTTCTGGTTGATAGATAGGCATTTGATCAGGAAGCAGTTTAGAAATTTTGAGTTAACTATAATTTGCAAATACTTGTCAGCGGGGCTGTTTTAATTTACTCTATTTAGAGTTCAATTAGAAATTAGAGATCTTAAGGAGATAAAAAATGAGACCATCAGTAAAATTATCACAGGTACCGCCGTATCTTTTTGCTGAAATAGATAAAAAAATTGAGGCGGCCAGAGCTAAAGGTGTTGATATTATAAATCTTGGTATTGGTGACCCTGACAGGCCGACTCCACAGGTTATTGTTGATGCAATGCATAAAAGTATTGATGATGCATCTACTCATGATTATCCACCATATCAGGGTACACTCGAGTTCAGAAAAGCTTGTGCAGATTGGATGAAAGATAGATTTAATGTTAATGTGGCCCCAAAGTCAGAGGTACTGGCTATGATAGGTTCAAAAGAAGGTATTGCACATATGATATTTGCCATGGTTGATCCTGGAGATTATGTGCTGGTACCTGATCCCGGCTATCCTGTTTATAAGAGTTTTACAATACTTTCAGGCGGTGAGCCTTACAGTGTGCCTCTGAAACCAGAAAACGGATTCAAACCAGACTTTGATATGGTGCCAGAAGAAGTTGCTAAAAAAGCAAAGCTTTTATTTATTAATTTCCCTAACAATCCAACCGGTGCAATAGCAGACATTGACTATTTCAAAAAGGTTTTAGCTTTTGCGAAAAAATATGACATACTAATTTGTAATGACATGGCATACAGTGAAATGACTTTTGATGGTTATGTGGCACCAAGTTTTCTTGAGGTTGACGGTTCAAAAGACCATGTTATAGAGTTTTATAGCCATAGTAAAACATATAATATGACAGGCTGGAGAGTTGGCTGGGCAGCAGGAAGCTCTAAAGCTATTGATGCACTTTCATTAATAAAAAACAATTGTGATAGTGGTGTGTTTAAAGCAATTCAGAAAGCAGCTATAAAAGCATTAGAAGAGCATGATAACCTAATTGATGAGATCAACTCAGTTTATCAAAAACGAAGAGATACATTTATAGAGGGTTTAAACAAGCTTGGCTGGAATATAAAGCCGAATAAGGCAACGTTTTATTTATGGTTGCCAGTGCCTGAAGGCATGTCAAGTGTAGAGTTTGCAACGCTAATGCTTGAAAAAGCAGGTATAGTTGTGCCCGCTGGTGTTGGTTATGGTAGCTGCGGTGAAGGATTTTTCAGAATTGCCCTGACCGTTTCCAATGACAGGCTTGAAGAAGCTCTGACAAGAATGGAAAAACATGGCATTACTTATAATGCTTTAAAAGCAGCCCGTTAAAATAAACATTTAAAATTCAAGGCAGCCTCTAGCAAAAGGGGCTGTTTTTTTATTTAAGTAATTCATAAATTGTCAGTTATGAGTTAAACCGTAATTTAATGTTAATTATAAATTATATAGTATTAATATTAAGTAATTTAATTTTAAGCCGATATATGAAATAATATAAGGTTTTAGGTGGTAGTATGTTTAATTCAGGTAGGTCAAAAGGTTCAAATATAGTTGAATATGTTATACCTATGGCAGTAATTGGGTTGACAGTTGGCTTGAGCTTGTTTTACATGTATTCAAGCGGTTCCCTGAAGAAATTTGTTTTGGGTGGGTCTGATTCTCAAATGGATTCTGTTACTTCAGAAGTTACAATGAATAAGAATTATGGAGAAAATAATTTGCCCATGA
This sequence comes from Cyanobacteriota bacterium, assembly GCA_040752795.1. Taxonomy (GTDB): domain Bacteria; phylum Cyanobacteriota; class Vampirovibrionia; order JBFMGH01; family JBFMGH01; genus JBFMGH01. The sequence goes on along the minus strand of JBFMGH010000527.1, from coordinate 8,962 downwards.
TCACTGTAACAGGTGGATCACTTGGTGGAACATCTGATAAACCTGTAAAAATCTGCAATGATGGCAAGTGTAATATTGATTTTGGGTCGTTTGCGCTGTCAGGAATACCTGAAAATTTTAATGAATTTATTGAAACAGCCGGTACAGCAGGAGGAACAGAAAAAATTTCAGAACTGCTTTATCAAATTGCAAAACAGCTGCAAGATGAGGGCAAAATAGAAGAATCAAAACAGGTGATGGTTCTTGCTACTACCGGGCATAATATAGGTGCTGTTGAAAAGTTTTTTGAAAACAAAGTTAACAGCTGCAACGCTAATGAAGCGTGTCTTAATGCATTGCGAGATTTTAATTATCAAACTATAACACATATTGACGGTTTTGATGACAGGTTCTATAAATTTCCTAGCAATATTGAAGCTTTATACTTAAATGATGCCGGAGTTCTAGGTGTAAGCAGGCAAAAAAAGATTGAGGATTTAGCTACCTTTCAGCAAAGAGTCGATGCTGGCCGGCTGAACTATTTATATGTAGATCAGTTTGATAAAGTGATGGGACTGTCAGGCATAACTAATGAAATTAAAGGAGTTATTTCAGAACTGACCTGGTCCATAGGTATAATGGGTGAAGATTTTGAAAATAATTTGGAATATATATATACACCTGAAAGCGGTGAAAATGATAAATTGTTTGATCCGTTAACAGGTGAGCTCATAACTAACCCCCACCGAACAACATCCTTTAGTGAGAATCTTGATATGTTTAATAACTATAATGCAAGCAGGATAACCAATTTTAATTCAGCATTAATATGCTCAGCCGGATCATTTGCTGATACTGGAACACGTTGTAATTAATAAAAACAGTTATTTGTAAACTATTAAATATAATGGACTGAGGAAAGTAAGAATTTGCAGCTTATTAAAGGGGCTGGATAAAAGCCTTCATAGAAGTCGGCTAGTACCTAATCTTTAAACATAGATATACTGATACTTGAAAACAATCTATCGATTACAGATTTTGGAGGACGAGTATTTTTACCTGTAATAGAGCTATGTAAAACACCCTGGAATAAATTAATGCCATATATATAGTTTACTTTCGAATATTGGTATAAAGGTACAAATCATCATCCGTTCAGGTGTTCAGGTGTCGAAGAGGCCCCAGAATACCAGAAAGAAGCAAGCCCGCAGGCGCAGCCTGCTTGTGAAAATTTGGGGGTCCAGCCACTTTTTAAATAGGCTGAAGAAAAGCCCTCATCGAAGCCAGTAAGCACACAACCTTGAAACATAGATAAATATGTGTATAATCAAACCTGAAGGCTTAACAAAATTTTTTCTACCTGATAAAATAATATTAAGCTATGTTGTAATCAACGTAAAATGATTCTTGAACTATTTACGGGTCTTTTTTGCTCGTTGTAATAACAAAAAACTAAATATTACTTTTCACTGATGACTTTACATTGATCACTATAGTTATATAAAGGTAATATTGCCTTAATAAAAAATTAAGAATTAACAAACACACTCTAACGGTTTATAATAAATCGGGTTTAAGAAAAAATAATGTTTTAGAAGTCAAAAGGGTTAATAATGATTAATGAAGCGTTTTGCGAGGTAGTTTTTGAAACAATTAACAAACAGCTGGAAACAAATGATCCTATAGAAACGAAAGAAACTGTTGCCCGGCTTATAAATAAAGGCTTTTCTGAAGAAGAAGCCATCAATCTTATTGCAAATATTTTAATGATTGAATTCAATTATATGTTTAAAACCGATCAAGACTTCAATATGAGAAGATATATCACCTATCTTAAAAACTTACCGGAACTACCTGCTGTTTCTATTGACTAAAACGCATTATATTTATAAACAAAAAAAAGTCTTAAACAGCCTTAATAACTGCAATAGTTAAATACCTGCAAGTTAAATATTATTATTGTATGCTGTCAGCAGCAATAGTATTGGTTTTTTGACTATTAATACAGGGTTGCAATTAATTTCATACTTAATTTGTTTAAATATTTTGTATCTTTAAACAGTTTTATGGTTATGAAAAGTTTTCTGTTGGTTACAACCCCGTATTAATAGGGCTAATCTTTTGCCTTCTTCCAGTTATACTTATCCTTGAAAGTAATCTATAGATTCCAGATTATAGAGGCAGGGTATTTTTGCCTGCTGCGCAGGCAAAAATACCCTATAATAATTTAAAGCCATATATCGTTTACTTAAAAATTTTATACACCAGAGCAAATACTTCAAATGCAGGGTTAAGCAAATTATAAAATCTGATACAACATTAAAGGTAATCATTAAAATAATTTCGTTTTTCATTAATGAAAAAAAAACTTAGAAAAAATCAATCAGCCAATATTAAAATAATGACCCTAAGCATAATACTGTGTGCTACATTATGCTGTTCTGCTTTTGCATCAGACTCAAAACAGGATGATCTGGTAACAGAAAATGCTAGCATACTTGATAAAATGGTTACTCAGCATATAATACCTGACATGAATACTGAATTTACTGAAAACACAAATATAAATGAAAAAAAAGTTTATTCTGATGTGGTAAATAATACATGGGCCTATGAAGCCCTTGATGAACTGACCAACAAATACGGGGTCCTTGTAGGTATGCCTGACGGCACTTTTCAGGGTGAACGATCAGCAACCAGATACGAAATGGCTCAGGCTCTGGTCAAAACGATTAATAAAATAGAAACAGATCAGCTAAAGCTTTCTGCTATAGAAGAAGCCGCCATTAAAAGTCTTAAATCTGAATTTGATAAAGAAATAATTGCCCTCGCAGCCAGAATAGAAATAAACGAAACAAGAATATCTGAACTGCAAACTAAAGAAAATGTTATAATGGAAACCCTCTCGGCTGATATTGAAAAACTTGAAAAAAGACACTACTTCGTTCCAGAAATAAAACTAAGATACGGTTTTGGCGACTATGAAAACAATGAAGGCACACACGCTTCAGCACGCCTAAGGCTTACATCTGTCACTAAACTCAATAAAGATACCCTGGCTGTAATCAGACTACACGCCGAAACAGCTAACCTCATAAATCATAGCGAAAAAAATAATGACATCGCTGACGCAGACCTGACACTGGCTTATATTAAAACTGGTGCTCTTACTAGGTGGGTACCGGAAAAGGCTGGCAAGGCAATCTTTATGTGTGGCATAATGCCACCTAACTGGCTATTTTATGCTAATAACTATACTGCTAACGTAGATATGAGAGCTTTTAATGATTCAAACTTCACATTTAGCCCCTTTAGCACCCAGGTAAATGCTTTCAGCAGAGAAGTTGCTAGTGGCAGAAGAATGTCTATCGGCGGTGAATACATTAAAGAGTTTCCACGCTATCATGCTAAAATACAGGCATCAGCCCTGAGGGGTTCCGGTGGCAGTATTGATATACCCGGCCTTGATATAAGCAGCTCTGGAGATGAACCCACCTTCTATAGCTTATCTGCTGAAACAGATCTGCCTACAAAAAAAATACCCCTGAACTTCAAAGTCTCTCATTTGTATTCTTTTAATGACGCCGGAACTGATAAAAGAACCTATTCTATTGGTGGACGCCTCGGCACAAAAATTGAAAACTTCGGAGCACTAAAAGCTGCTGTCATAGGCCATAACGGTACAGTTCCCCCACGGCTGCTCGGTGGCACAGGAGGCCAAGGCTTTACATATCAGGTTGCTTTTAACCCTGCCAGCCACATTTTTGGCAACCTGTTTGGCAACCCGGACGAAATTACACACAGGGTACCAAATAACATTCCGGGCAAAACGGAATTGGGTGCCAGTTTTTCCAATTTTCACAATGATCAGGATGAAAGCATTAGAGTTGTTGAAGTGTATCTAGCACGTTATTTTGCTAAAAACATATTTGGCAAGATTCTATTCTCTCATGCTAACCCTAACGTTAGAACAAGAGGCCTATCTGCAAGAAATTATCTTCTCCTGGAAACCGTCTTCAACTTATAAAATCATGGCTGATAAATACCAGCTAAAATACACTGCCTCTAAAGTCTGGAATCTATAGATTACTTTCAAGGATAAGTATAGTTGTTTTCTTGTATATTTTATGTTCGTTGAGAAATACACCGCATAACTACTTTGCTTATAATGATAGTAGAGATCTCTGCATAAATTCACAGATTTCTCTTTATTCTCTTTATCTTTAATTACAGTCAAAGAATAAATTGTAAAACTTTAATTAATAATAACCCTAAAAATAGCAACTTTTCCCTTGATAGTTTTTATATAATCAGGACTAATAGCGTAATTTGTTAACTAAAACGGTAAAAGTAAAGAATGCTCTCCTCAACAACAACAGTAACTCAGCGTTACCAGAACACATTTAATAACAATTCACAGCAAAGGGTCAATACTCCGGTTGACTCTAATAACGTTTATTACCGTTTTGAACACTTTTTGAATACTCAGACTGGGAAGCAATCAAAAGATGAAATAATAATAACTAACCCTGCTGATAAATCAAATGACGGTAAATTTAGTCTCACAGAAGCTGCAAAGAACTTTCTTAAAGGTTTGATATCTCCTGTAACCAGTTTATTTAAAAGTATTAAGAATTTTGTTATAGGTTCTGCAATGATAGCTGTCGGCGTAGCGCTTTGCGCATTTGGTATGGGTCCGGCGCTTGTAGCTCTTGGCGTAGTTCTTGGTGCTTTACAGGGTGCTAAATCAATTTATAAAATGGTTACTGCTAAAAATGGTGACGGAGTTGAAAAAGCTTTCTTTGATGCCGGGTCAGCCACAGCAACATTGAGCCTGTCTATAATGGGAGCTAAATCAGCCTTAAGATCTGCAGGTATCGAAACAACAAAAATGCTTCATAGAAATGCAGTTGTAAACTGTTTTAAACAGGCCTCACCTGCTATTTCCAAAGGCACCAGCTCTATTAAAGCAGCATTTATTAAACCTCAATCAGAAGCAATAGCAAATGCTACTAGAATCAATAATGCACCTAAAGTTGAAATGTTAAACTCCAGCAAAACTATCACTAACCCATATAAAATTCTGGGAATTAAAAAGAATGCTTCAAACCAACAAATTAAAGAAGCTTATAGAAAATTAGCTTCTCTGTTCCACCCGGATAAAAAAAGAATCGATGATGCAGGCACATATTTCAGAGAGGTTTCAGAAGCTTATCATTTAATATCTGATGCAGCCAAAAAACCTGATATTGATCTGGCTGTAGGTGCAGAAAGCTTATTGCAAACACCTATTACATTGATACCTCAGGCAGTAAAAAGAATTATAGATTAAATAATTACAAATATAATGAGAAAGTAGAGTTTATTTGGCCTTCAATAAAGGCTTTTTTCTTTTGTTATAAAAAAAATAAATTTAATTAACAAAATAATAATGCTTGTCAACCCCCTTGATTATATCCTCAGAACCTGCTTTTGTCTGGGTTGTCTGCTGGCGGGTCGGGTTTGTACTATAGCTGCTGCGATCTGCCCTTTTTATAATAAAAACTTTTTTCCGAAATATGATGAATTTTAACCCAGCAGCACTGGTGAATTTCAGGACATTAATATTTATACCAATCCACGGAAGTAAACGATATATGGCTTTAAATTATTATAGGGTGTTTTTGGACAGTCTCGCAGCAGGCAAAAACACCCTGCCTCTATAATGTGGAATCTATAAATTACTTTCAAGGATAAGTATAGTTGAAATTTTTGATATAAACCAAGTTTTCAGAATAATTTGTAATAAAATGATGATATTGGATTAAAGAAAAACTTAAAAATTTTCAGATTCAAAAAAGAAGGTCCGAGAGCAAAGACCTGTTGAGTTAAAGATTTAAAGTGTATAGTCGTCAGCATTCAATAATAATAGCACTAATAATAGCCTTTTTCCTATCAGGAGCCAGCGCATTAATATATCAGGTGCTCTGGTTAAAGCAGTTGGTATTAATATTTGGATCAACTACACTTGCTATAAGTACAATACTTGCATGTTTTATGGGCGGCCTTGCCCTGGGCAGCTTTATTATGGCCTGCAGGTCTTTTAAAATTAGAAGAGTAATATTAGTATATGCAGTATTAGAATTATTAATAGGTGTTTATGCATTCTTTTTACCTCAGTTACTGGATATTAGCGATTTGATTTATAGATTTATTTGGCCTTTGACCAATGGTTCATTTATCTTTTTATCGTTAATAAGGTTTTTACTGTCAATAGCCGTCTTGATAATACCGACAACCTTGATGGGAGCTACCCTTCCTTTGTTAGTGAAGTATTATATAAATAAAGATGAGCTAATAGTCAAATATACAAGTATTTTGTATGGAATAAACACATCTGGAGCTTTTGCAGGGGCATTGTTATGTGGTTTTTATCTTCTTGAGAAATTTGGTATGCAGGATACAAACTACATTGCTATTGTATTAAATTTTATAGCCGCAGTTGTTGCAATATATGCTGAAAGAGAAGATCTTGTTAAGGATGATGAAAACAGTGTGGATAATCTTATGATATTGTCTACAACCACATTTTTTGACAGGCTAGTATTGTGGGTTGTTCTTATTTCAGGTTTTACGTCAATGGTATATGAGGTGATCTGGTCAAGGCAGTTATTATTAATATATGGATCAACAACATATGCATATACAAGTATGCTAGTAATATTTCTGGCAGGTATATCACTTGGCAGCTTATTTGTAAGAAATCGGTTTAAAGATAATAACAGAAATATATATTATTTAGCAGTTTTTGAAATATTAATAGGGCTTCTGGTAATCTGGGGAACTTATTATTATAACAATTTATTTAATTTATTTAATGCAATAACATCTGGATTCAAAGGTATGGCAACAGTATTTGTGATGCTTTTAGTTTCTGAGTGTCTCGTGTTTCCTGTGGCATTTATTTATGGAGCAATATTTCCGCTGGCGATAAAATTATTTACTCCTGGGTATGAGTCGGTATCTGAAAGAACTGGTAAGATATATTCATTTAATACAGCAGGTTGTATTTTAGGTTCCATTGCAGCTGGTTTTTTATTGGTGCCACTAGCGGGTCTTCAGTGGACATTAATAGTTGTATCAATTATTAATATTTTAACTGGGTTTATATATCTTCTATTATCAAACAAAAACCTTAAAGCGAGAATGTATTATGTCTGTGCTCCAATAATATTAGTGGCATTGATAATAATTTTCCCTGCTAACTGGCAAAAAGAGTTTATTACGCGAGGTATATTTGTTAACAATATTCAAAAATATTATTATAAAAAAGACCCGCGGTCGTCATTTCATCTGGAAAAAGAGATTGTAAGCTATAAGGAAGGATTAAATTCTGTTATTACAGTTTCAAGGTGGTTTGACAAAAATAAAGCTAGCAAAGATTATTATGTTCTTCAAAATAATGGAAAGGTTGATGCATCTAATCATCTATCAGACAGAAGGACTCAAACTGCAATAAGCTATATACCGTTATTATTAAGAGAAAAAGCAGACGATGTATTATTAATAGGAATGGGTAGTGGAATGTCTGCGGCAGTAGCCTTAAGATTTCCTGTAAGAAATTTAGAAATTGTAGAACTTGAAAAAGCTGTAGTAGATGTTAGTGTTTATTTTTCAGAAAAATATGGCAACCCCTTAAAAGATAAAAGAACTAAAGTAATAATTGATGATGCAAGGAATTATGTCAGGGTAACGCCTAAAAAATATGATATTATTATTTCAGAGCCTTCAAATGTTTGGGTTAGTGGTGTAGCAAGTTTATTTACAAAGGAATATTATAAATCAGTAAATAATAAACTTAAGCCTGGTGGTCTATTTTGTCAATGGATCCAGTTGTATAATCTAAAACCAAGAAGAGTTATATCAGTTCTGAAGGCACTAAAAACTGAATTTAATTATGTCTATATATGTCATACAAAGACTTCTAATGATTTTGTTTTTCTTGCATCACAAGAACCAATTGTAATAGATATTAATAAAATACAAAATCATTTTAATAAAGTAAAAATATGGAAAGATATGGCAGAATTATTTAATGTGGCCAGTGAATATGAATATATGAGCTTTTTCATAAGTAATGATAAAAATGTAGAAGTGTTAATAAAATCTTTTAAAGGTTTAACACCAGTAAATACAGATAATAACTCCTATCTTGAATATGGTGCAACAAAAGACTTTTTTGATCTTGTTGATAGTGAAAAGTCTACCTCAATAGAGAAAACATTTGAGTTATTAGAGGGTATATCAAAAGATGATGTAAAAAACGCTGGTGAAGATTATTATAAAAAAGCAGCTAAAGCAGCCTATAACCAGTATATGAGGGTAGAAAAGATAAATGAAACCTCAAAGAATACAGAATTAACAAATGCTGAAAGAAGTCAGATAGATTTATATAAACTTCAAAGCCTGACTTATGCAAAAAAATACCTGTCAGAATTTCCAGATAAACCTGAAGCATATGATTTAACAGGTAAAATATTAGTTATAAACAACAAACCTTTTGAAGCTTTAGAGTATCTGGAAAAAGCTGTAGAAAAAGGGTCAACAGACCCTGCAACATACATTTATCTGGCAAGTTTTTATAATAAATATTTAGATTTTGAAATAAGTCAGTTAGACTTAGAGAAGTCATTTAAATATTTACGTAAAGTTCTTGAATTGTACCCTGAGAATTTGCAGGCAACGTATATGCTGGGTGTAACTTATTATCAAGATGGTGACTATAAAAAAGCAGTAGCAGAATTTAATAAATATTATAAAAGAAAAATTCAATCACATGAAGAATTTGAACCAAAGTTTTTTGAATATTACGGAAAAGCAGCAGCTTTAAGTGATCAATATACAATATTTTAGTGAAGGAGGAATATAATGTTAGAAAAACTTGAGATAATTGAAGATGTTTTAATAAGGTGTTTGTTATCAGGTTTAATATTGTTTTTGTTTA
>JBFMGH010000526.1:0-5824 GCA_040752795.1 Cyanobacteriota bacterium | reverse complement strand
ATTAGGTTTTCATTCTATTTAAAAGTTTTTAATCTGATTTATTTTAAGATTCCGTTGCAAGGCTTTTTAATCAGCTGCATTTAATTTTTTTTAACAGGTATATTTGCTATGATTTCATATTAGTGATAATTAATTATTGTGGTAATAAATAGCATTATGTTGTTTATTATTAAACAAAACCCATCACAATCCTTATGCTGATTATCTAAAAGGTATTATTAAATATTAAAATACAGTTATACTCGTTATTACATATTATTTGATTACTAAAATGAAAGAATACGAGATAATAAAAAAAATTAAAGCAATTGTTGATAATGATTTAAACCTCATTGGTGATGACACAGCAATTATAAAAGAATCTGGATTGGTTTTAACTTGTGACACGTTAGTTCAGGGAACACATTTTAAACTTGAAACTACTTCTGCTTTTGATCTAGGGCATAAAGCAGCAGCAGTTAACTTAAGTGATATAGCTGCTTCAGCTGGCTACTGCAAATATTTACTTGTTTCACTGGCTATTCCCGATACTATTACCGAAAGTTTTATAATAGATTTTTATAAAGGCATGAAAAAACTTTGTGATAAGTTTAATACATTCATTATCGGAGGAGATCTAACAAGAAGCAACCAGCTTGTTATTACTGTAACTGCTATCGGTAAAACTGATAAAGTGTCAGGTCGTTCATATGCTGGTCATAATCAGGTTCTATTGACCACAGGTTCATATGGTAGCAGTTATATAGGTCTACAAATATTAGAAAATAAACTTGATATAAACAAAAACAAATTCAATAACGAATATAAAAGCGTTATAAATAGCCACTTAAAACCATGGCCACGGTTAGATGAATCTCAATTCTTTATTCATAACACAAATTATAATAAATATTGTATGATGGATACAAGTGATGGTCTTGCTGATGCATTGTATCAGATATCACAAAAGAGTCAGGTTCGTCTGGAAATCAATGTAAATGATATACCTGTTAATTCTTTTGTAAAAGATATCTGTTTTGCTTCAAGCCTTAATTATTTAGATATTGCCTTATATGGTGGTGAAGATTTTGAGCTTTTAATAACTTGTGATAAAAAAGATGTAGATAAACTTATTAACTGTTCTTCTTTTAAATTTTCAATTATTGGCAAGATTTTTAAAGAGAATCCTGGTGTTAGCTTAATTAACAATGGTGAAATAATTGAATTATCTGAGGATTTACTTGATAGGAAAATTAGTTTCAAACATTTTTGAGGGTAACTATGACAGAAAATTATGCAACTACAGGAATTATTTTAGCTGCTGGCTCCAGTAAAAGATTTGGACAGAATAAACTCTTAGCTCAATTGAATGATAAACCTGTCCTTGCTTATTCTCTTGAGGCATTTGAAAATTCGAGTTTTGTTAATTCTATTATATTAGTAACTTCAGAAAGTATTAAAAAAACTGTTGCTACGGTAGCAAGAAATTATAATATTACAAAGCTAAAAAATATTGTCATAGGTGGCAAGACAAGACAGGAATCCGTAAAAAATGCTCTGGAATATCTTGTTAAACATAATATAAAATGCCTGTATGTTGCAATTCATGATGGAGCAAGACCGTTAGTAACATCTAAAGATATAGACAATTGCATACAGGGAGCTGTTAAGCATAAGGCAACAACACTTGGTATAAGGCCAAAAGACACTATAAAACAAACAGAGAACCCTTATTCTAAAACTGTCAAATCAACAACCCCTAGAGAATTATTATGGGTAATACAGACTCCTCAAGCTTTTGAGTTTGATGTAATATATCAGGCGCACGAAGCTGCAATGAAAAATAACTTTAATTCTACTGATGATTGTGCGCTTGTTGAGAAGCAGGGTATTAAGCCTGAAATTATTGAGGGCAGTTATAAAAACTTGAAAATCACAAACCCTGAAGATATTGATATAGCAAGCGTTTTTCTTAATAGTTGATTATAATAGTTGTTTTAATTTCTTTATTGTAACTGATCATAAGGGTTTTCATTAACAACAGGCTGTTCAACGGGTGATTGGGCTTCCTTAGTATTGCTTATATTTTCATTAAAGTCTGGTTCTGATTTTGTCTGAAGAGAGTCAGTATTATTATTAGAATTATCAATAGCAGGTTGAATAGTAGTTTCAGGAGGTACAGGTTGATTATTTACTGGTGCTATTTGCTGATTAGGGTCTTCCGGAAATGCTGGATCTTCATCTTTAAGATTTTCAATATACACAATAGCATCATTACCTGATATTTGTTCTAAAGCAGTTCTAGCACTTAAAAAATTATGTTTGGAATTCAAATAATTTTGTTTGGCCTCTCTATAAAAGGCATCAGCTGCTGTATTAGCTGCAAAATTGTTAGTTTCTTGTGCCTTGACATATAGCTCATAAGCCTTTTCCATTGCTTTTTCAGATTCAATCATTCTTTGTAAAGCATGATAATATTCATAATAATTTATAACTATTTTAGCCTGTAATTCATCAACCTCTTTTGCAAGCATTATTAGGTCGTAATCAGAAACTCTTAATAAAGCTCTATTGTATTCATTATCAACATCTGATGCAAGAGTGCCGAGCATTCCACCACCAATAAGTGCCCCTGCTGTCTGAGAAGCAGATGAGCTAGCCATCATTGCCATTGGTGCCAGGCTGGCAAGGGGTGAAAGCATTTTAGACATAATACTTTTATCAATATTTTCTGCTTCGTCAGGGTTTGACAATTTCTGAATTGCCAATCTTATTGTAGTACTTTTCTCTATTGCTGATGACCACAGGATTCTTAAATCCCTGAGTGCTCTTTTTTCTTCTAATCTTAATTCAAACTCAATTTCATCAGCTTCTTTACGGATACCTGTATTATGAGAAACAAATGGCCTGTTTGTTGATGGGTTAAATGTTGGTATAGATGTCATATATTCGTTTTCACCAGCTTCAATTGATTCTTCTATTTTCTTATCTTCAATTAACTGACCCTCTATATTATTTGCTGGTGTAGTATCATTTAAAGAACTTATATTAACGGATTCCTGAGTATTATTCATTGATTCAGGTTCTTCTGTTACACTATCAATATTTTTAGTTGATTCATTTAGATTTGAAGATAAATTATTGGAAGTTGAAGCCAATTCAGAAGTTGAGTTGTTATTGTTAGTTTCATCTTTATATTCAGGAGTCATATTAGTTTTATCAACCAGGTTTGTTTTAACTTTATCTGTATTTTGATTTTCCTGACTGGTAATAGAACTCAAATCAAAAGGAGATATAGACCCGTCAGCAGGTTCAAAAGTTTTGCCAGTAATATCCATTGAAGGTGCCATTGGTACTATACCTTGAGCATAAATGGCTCCGGATGCAATAAAGAATATTAATATGAATAAAAGCTTTTTATTCAATAACATCAACCGGTTTCTCCTGTAGTTCATTTAAATTTTGCTTATCTTTTTTAGGCTTAAGTGTATTATTTAAATCTGAATTTAGTGGTGTAGTTTGAATATCAGCTGTAGGTGTAGTTGTTTCTTTTAATTTTAAACTGCTTTTGGGTTTTTCTAATATATTTTCTGAAGCGGTGTTATCGCTTGTTGTAGATTGCTTATATTTTTCATAATTAAACTTAGCTTGAATAACCTTCTCTGAAAGAGATAAATTAAGATTGGCAACAGCTTCAATGCCAGCTAACCTTTCAAGTTGAACTCTATAAAGCTTTGCTTGCTGTTTAAGCCTTGTTTCTGATTGCTTTGATTTGTCAAACAATGCTGAAGATATTATTATAGCTGTAGGATCGTTTGAAGCTAATGCCTGTTTATAATTTTTCTCCTGCAGTACAGTATTTTGTTTCTCCATTAATAAACTTTCTAAAGAAGATTTATAATTGTAATAGTTATTTATAATGGTTTCTTGCAAATCTTCTATAAGACCTGTAAGCTGTATAAGCTCTGGTTCAGTAATTGCAGGTGCGCCAGGTGTTGGCAAAAACTTTCTATTAAAAGCATTAGATAACAACTGCCCTCCGAAAGCCCCTCCATATTCAGTGGCTGCACCCATGCCAAAGAGGCTTGGAACGATAGCAGCACCCTGAAGCATTGTAGAAATTGATCTTGCCATCAGTGACGATTTTACTGCTCTTTGTTGTGGAGGGGAGGCTATTTTCTCTAAAGCAAATCTTATAATTGCATTTCTTTCTACTGTTGATTCCCAGAGCATTTTAATATCTTCAATATCTTTTCCTTTTTGAAATTCTAAAGCATCTTTTAATTCTGTCTCTTGAGGAGTAAGCTTAATTGTACCATCTAACTCAGCTCCTGGAGCTTTCTCTCTTAGTTTATGCTTGTCATTATCACCTAAAGTTAGGGTCAATTCATTAAGGTTTTCTGCGTATACTTTATTATATTCTATTTTTCCATTGATTGGAGTAATTGTATCCAGCGGGTCTTCTCCTGCTATTACAGGGATAGATATGAAAGACAATAATAAAATCAATAAACAATGTGTGACTTTTCTAATTACATTTTGTTTAAATAACATTTATTAACTACTCCAGCAATTTGTTTTTTGCTATTTAATAATTTGAGCTGAAAAACATAAAATTGTTCCCGATTGTTTAGGTTGAATAAAATTATATATCAATAATAATAATTGTTGTAGTAGTATGATTACTAATTAACCTGTATGAATAACATTATCAATGCTAGAAAGAAATATTTAAACGGAAAAATAATGTCAGGCTTAAAGAACAACTTTAAACTTGCCTGAGTAAGTCATTGAATCTTGAATTTAAAAAAATTTTTTATAAAGACATCATATAATTTGTTTGCTTTTAATTTTAAGCAACTTTATATCTCTTTAAAATCACACTATAAGAGTTTTCGGCAAATTATTTTATTGTCAATAAACTACAATAACTGCCTTATATTCATTTTGATATACAAATTAGCAATCTATATGTAGATTTAACGGCGTAAATCATGTATCAGAAATTTTTATCTTCTCTTTTCGGCCTTCAGGAGACAAATAATAACTTTTTTCATATTCATAGCCATCATCATATGTCTCTTTTACAATTACATAGCCTGTTTTAATATTTTGAGCAATTACTCTCAAGTTTCTATAGAAATAACTGCCTGATTGTGTAAAAAAACCATAAGAATGATCCGCTAAATAATTCAACTGTTCTTTCGATAAACGAAAGCCTTTGTCAATAAAACCTTCTAACTTTTTCAAATTCATTTATACACTTCCCCATTACTTATTAAGTGTAGCTCACATAGTAGACAAGATAAAATGCATTTTGTTCCATTAAAATAACCAGTAAAGGATTTACCTAATTATATAAAAACATTGATCTCAACTTTTTGAACATTATGTAAATAAATATTTCAGAAAAATTTTAGCTAGAAAATTATTAAAAGAATTGTCTTTAGAACTAATATGACAAGTAAATATCTATTGTTACAAGGCAAATTATCTATAAAACTGCTAATATTAATAGAATAACTGTATTTTAGCTTTTTAACATTCTGATAATACTATTATAAACAGAATTAAAAATGATTCCTATCAGTCAAAAGTGGTAATTTCTTTTTATATATTTATTCAAACTTTATTAATTTTGCCAATCACAATTAATTCATTCTTAAACCAGCCTGATCAATAATAAGTTAGCGATATTCTATTTAATTAAAAGTATTTTATTAATTGTAATAAGTCGTCACTTGGGTGACACTTTAACAAAAAATCAAGCAACTTGAATGATGTTTTTATCAACCTCCATTTTACGACAAACGGCCAGTTTTTGTACTGGAAATAAACCTTTAAT
>JBFMGH010000525.1:0-6576 GCA_040752795.1 Cyanobacteriota bacterium | reverse complement strand
ATAGTTCACGCTTTTAATGATGACTTAATAAAAGGTAAATATAATCATTTTAACCTTGTGGCTCAAAACCTGAAACTTTTAGAGTTGATAAATAATACATATGTATTTGATAGTGGTGGTCTTATAAAATATTCTACTGACGAAAAAGTTGTAGGAATGAATATTAAAGATGTATTAAGGCCTGAAGAAGTAGCAAAAAAACCACAAAATATTATTGACTCTGTAAAGCTTTTTTTTCAGACAATGTGGGATAATATTACCTTTAGTAAGCTTTATATAAATAATGTTTATAATTTTAATAAATTAAGTAACGGTGATGGTGTAGCTTTTGATTCTGTTTTAGGTAATTTATCGCAGGTTACAGCTATATATAGAGGCTACATTATTCTAGCAATAATCTTTATTGGTTGCGGTTTTGCTTCTGCAGCCATTTTGGCCAAAATGGTTACCAAGCCAATTCAAGATTTATATATAGGTGCAGAAAAGTTTGCTAAAAGAGATTGGTCTACAAGAATTAAAATTGAATCTGATGATGAAATTGGTAAACTTGCTGAAGCATTCAATAAAATGGCTGAAGATTTATCTCAAATTTATGAGTCTCTTGAACAAAAAGTGCGTGAAAGAACTAAAGCACTAGAAGAAACTAATAAAGAAGTAGAAGCCAAAAACTCAGAACTTGGTAAGGCTTATGATGAACTTAAAGCAGCACAGGTAAAACTTGTTCATTCAGAAAAAATGTCTTCTCTGGGGCAGCTTGTTGCCGGTGTCGCTCACGAACTTAATAACCCAATTAACTTTATTTACGGTAATATGGAACATCTTAAAAATTATGCACATGATTTGAAAGAACTATTAGATAAATATGCTGAATTTGAAACTGGTTTGTCAACTGAACAAGTTGAAATTATCAATGACTATAAAGAAGAAATTGACTATGAATATCTTATTGAAGATTTAGATGATTTGCTTGATAGCTGTAAAGAAGGTGCTGAAAGAACAAGACAAATTGTTTTAGATCTCAGGAACTTCTCAAGATTAGATGAAGCTAGCTTGAAAGAAGTCAATGTTCATGAGGGCTTAGACAGTACTTTAAATATATTACACAATAAATACAAAAATCGCGTTGATGTAGTTAAAGATTATGATGAAAGTGTGCCACCAATAAACTGCTTTGCAGGTCAGCTAAATCAAGTCTTTATGAACTTACTTGCTAATGCAGCTCAAGCTATAGATGGTAATGGAACTGTTACAATTATGACCAGACTTGATGGAGATTATGTAAAAATAGTTATTTCTGATACAGGCTGTGGTATTTCACCTGACAATTTGAACAAAATTTTTGATCCTTTCTTTACCACAAAAGATGTTGGAGAAGGAACAGGTTTAGGTTTATCTGTAAGTTATGGTATCATTGAGAAACATAATGGTACAATATCTGTAGAAAGCAAAGTAGGAGAAGGTACAAAATTTACTATAAGAATTCCATTAAAATGGAGACAGGCTGCTGATATGGACTGATAACTCTTACAAAAAAAGTTAAATTCAAAAGAACTCTTTAGGGGAAAATAATACAATGACCTACAATATCCTAGTAGTAGATGATGAAATAAATAACCTTAAGTTATTAAAAAGAACTTTTCGTAAAGATTATAATGTCTTTATGGCCAGTGGAGGGCATGAAGGTCTTGAAATAATGAGAGTTAATAAAATTGACCTTGTTATTACCGACCAGAGAATGCCTGGTATGTGTGGTGTAGACTTTCTTGAAAAAACTGTTGAAGAATTTCCTGATACTATAAGGTTAATCATTACCGGTTATACAGATGCTGATGCTTTAATTAAAGCTATAAATACTGGTAGGGTATACAGATATATTAAAAAACCCTGGGAACCTGAAGAGCTAAAAAATACCGTTAAAAGAGCCCTCGAAAGTTATCAGTTAAATATCGATAACCAGAAACTTACAATGGATCTTAAGGAGTTATTCTCCGGTACTATTAGTGCTATTACAGAAGCCCTTGATGCTAAAGATGAGTTTACATCTGGAAGAAGTAAACGTGTTACTAAATATGCTATTGAAATAGGTAGAAAACTGGGCCTGGATGATACAGAACTTCAGGAATTAGAACTTGCAGGCCTTCTCCACGACATAGGTATGATAGGTATTCCTGAAAGTATCCTTAACAAAGAAGGTGAATTAACCACTGAAGAATATAGCATTATTAAACAGCACTCTCCTAAAGGGGTTAAAATACTTGAAAATATTCGTCAGCTGGAAAATGTTGTTGTAATGATCAAATTTCACCACGAAAGATATGATGGAAAAGGTTATCCTGAAGGGTTGGCAGGTGAAGAAATACCTCTTGGTGCCAGAATTATTTCTGTTGCAGATGCCTATGATGGTATGGTTTCTGATAGACCTTATCGTAAAGGTCTGGATCATAATGTTGCAATTGAAATCATTAGAAAAGATTCAGGAACCCACTTTGACCCGGTTGCAGTGGAAGCATTTTTAGAAATTGTTGAAGAAACTAAAGATGTAACTGACGAAATTGATACTTCTAAACTGGAAACTTTTGACTAATTTAGCAAATACGTATGTATTGCCCTTGTATTTAGTTACAATTAAAATTTAAAGATTCAACAGCACCCTGTTAGTATTTTCTGATGGTTATGATTGATTGATTTATTCTTGTATTTCTATTAATTCATACCAGTTGTCATTATAGTTGTTTAGTTTTTCTTTAAGAATATTAAGTTCTTCAGAAGATTTAATAAATTCATCTGGAGAATTTTGAAAGTAATCAGGATTAGCAAGTTTGTCTTCAATTATTTTTATTTCTTCTTCAATTTGAATAATTTCTTTTTCAACTTTATTTATTTGTTTTTCAATTGCTTTAGGAGATAATTTTTTAGGGTTATCAACAATAGTACAGGTTTTTCTTGTTGTAATCTCCTTTTTATTGTAGGCTTTTTGAGAATTAGCAGAAGTTTTTTCTTGTTGTGAAAGTTTATTCAACTTATATTTATAGTCACTATAGTCCCCATAGTGAACTTTAATTGATTTATTTTCAATAATGAATATCTTGCTAACGAAATTATCAATAAATTTTCTGTCGTGAGAGATAACAATAACAGTTCCTTCAAAGTTGTTTATTGCTTCTTCAAGAGCTTCTTTAGCAGGAATATCAAGATGATTTGTAGGTTCGTCAAAAAGTAATAGATTTGCACCAGCCATTAACATTTTTGATAAAGCTATTCTGGCTTTTTCTCCACCGCTTAAATCGTCTAATGTTTTAAAAGCATTATCGCCAGAAATCCCAAATCTTCCTAGTGTAGCTCTTACCTGCTCATTAGTATATGCTGGTGCGCTATCATGTAGCTCTTCAAAGGCTGTTTTTGTTCCGGATAAGCCTCTGGCTTCATGCTGGCTAAAATACATACAGTTAACTAAATAGCCGTGCTTAATTTTCCCTTTATAATCATTATCCAGGCCCAGTATCATTTTAAATAGAGTTGTTTTACCGGTTCCGTTGTCTCCTATAAGTGCAATTTTTTCTCCCAGTCTAACCTCCAGATTAACGTCTTCAAATATAATATTATCACCAAATGCTTTATATAACTGGTTTATCTTTAGTACTTCATCTCCGCTTTTAACTTTAACCGGAAAATTAAACTTAACATTTTTAGTTTTAGTTGGTGCCGAGATAATATTCATTTTTTCAAGTTGTTTTTCTCTGCTTTTAGCCTGAGATGACCTTATAGCATTAGCCCTAAACCTTTCAATAAATGCTTTTTCTTTAGCTATTTTATCTTGTTGAATTTTATAAGAAGACATTTGCGTTTTATATCTGACTTCTTTTTCCTGTAAATATTGAGTATAATTGCCCCAGTATAGATTTATTCTGGCTCCTTCCATTTCAATAATTCTTTCAACGGTTTTATCAAGAAATTGTCTGTCGTGAGATACAATAACAAACCCACCTTTATATGAAGCAAGATAGTTTTCGAGCCATTCAATAGCTTTTATATCCAGGTGGTTTGTTGGTTCATCAAGCAAGAGTAAATCAGGAGCTTCTAATAAAAGTTTAGCAATAGATATTCTCATCTGCCATCCACCGCTAAAAGTTTTAATTAATTTATTTCTATCTTCTTCAGAAAAGCCTAACCCTGAAATAACCTGACCTATTTTAGCACTAATAGCATATCCTTCTTTTAATTCAAAATATTCTTGAAGTTGTGCAATTTCATTAAGCATCAAATCGAGTTCTTTACCCTCTTTTAATTGAGCAATTTCTTTTTGCAGATTTCTAATAGTTGCTTCAATTTCAATAATTTTTTTAAATACGCTTAATAACTCCTGATCCAGGGTATTATCAGGGTTAACAGTAGGTTCTTGAGATAGGTATCCAATGGTAGTATTTGGGGCAATATAAACATCACCGTTGTCGTGTTCTTCTTGTCCACATATAATTCTAAGTTGAGTTGTTTTTCCAGTACCATTAGGGCCTATTAGGCCAATTTTTTCACCTGGTTTCATATGCCAGGTAATATCTTTAAGCAAGTCTTCGCCTAAATAAACTTTATTTATATTCGTTAAACGAATCATAATTTTTAGTCTTTTTTTGCAATTACTTGTTTAATTTTTAGTTCTTGTAATTGATCTTCAGAAACTTCAGTTGGTGCATCGCTCATTAAACATCTTGCCTGACTATTTTTAGGGAAAGCAATAACTTCTCTAATTGAACTAACACCGGCAAGCATGGCTACAATTCTATCGTGTCCGAGAGCTATGCCACCATGTGGAGGAGCACCATATTCTAAAGCTTCCATTAAGAATCCAAATTTTTCTTTGGCTTCTTCATCAGAAAAGCCAAGCAAGTTTAAAATTTTATTTTGCAGTTGTTTAGAATGGATTCTTATTGAGCCACCACCTATTTCTACACCATTATAGACCAAATCATGAGCTAAAGCTCTGGCCTTAAGCGGTTCTGAATCAAGATATTCAAAATCGCTTGAGTTAGGTGATGTAAATGGATGGTGCATAGGCTCAAATCTATTTTCGTCTTCATTCCAATCAAACATTGGGAAATCAACGATCCAGAGTAATTTATGACTGGTTCTATCAATTAAGTTAAGTTTATTACCAAAGTGTAATCTTAATCTGCCAAGAACATCAAAGACAATTTTAGGTTTATCACAAACGAAGAAAACTACATCACCCGGAGTAGCACCGCTTCTCTCTTTAATATTAGTGAGTTCGTCTTCAGACAGATATTTATTTAAAGGAGACTTATGGGTTCCATCTGGCATATAAGTAATCCATGCGAGGCCTTTAGCACCATAAGATATGGCAAGATTTCTAATGTCATCCATTTCTTTTCTGCTATATTCAGCTATGCCAGGAATCTTCAGAGCTCTTACTTCCCCACCTTTTTGGATTTCACTTGAGAAAGCTGCAAAGTTAGATTTAGCAAATATATCGGATACATTTATTAAATGAAGTTCAAATCTAATATCGGGTTTATCTGAACCATACATTTCCATTGCTTCTTTATAAGTCAAGCATGGGAAAGGTGTATTAATTTCTATGCCTTTAACTTTAAAGATATTTTCAACCAATCCTTCAGTCATGGCAAGAATTTCATCTTGAGTGACAAAAGACATCTCTATATCAATCTGGGTAAATTCAGGTTGTCTATCGGATCTTAAATCTTCATCTCTGAAGCATCTGGCAACCTGATAATATCTTTCAATGCCTCCTACCATTAATATCTGTTTAAATAATTGTGGTGATTGAGGAAGAGCATACCATTTGCCAGGATAGTTTCTACTAGGAACGAGATAATCTCTTGCTCCTTCAGGTGTTGCTTTAACAAGAACAGGGGTTTCTATTTCAAGAAAACCATTTTCGTTAAGATAATTTCTGGTGGCAAGTGTTATTTTATGTCTTAAAATCATTTTATCCAGAATTTTTGGTCTGCGCATATCAAGATATCTATATTTCATTCTTAAATCTTCGCTGATTTCAGCATCATCTTCAATTAAAAATGGAGGCAGTTTTGATTTATTTAGAATTTCAACTGAGGCAGGAAAGATTTCTATTTCTCCAGTTGATAAATTAGGATTAAAAGTATCCTCTGGTCTTTCAGAAACAACGCCAGTTGCTGAAATAACAAACTCATTTTTGAGAGTAGAAAAAACTTTATGAATCTCAGAGTTCTTTTGAGGGTCAGCAACAAGCTGAAATAAACCAGATCTGTCACGTAATTCAATGAATATAACACCACCCAGGTCTCTGATGGTTGAGACCCATCCTGCTACTGTAACGGTGTTACCTGTTTCAGCTTTTGAAATGTCTGTACACCAATGTGTTCTAATGAGTTTTTTCTCTATTGTTTGCATATTCTCACCTAATTGTCTTTGGCATTACCATTTTTAGGGTTCGTTTCAGGGTTAGTTGTTGCTACAACTTGAATTGATACTGGTAAGGGAAGGTTATTTTTTCTTGGAGGTATTGTAGCTTCACCTGAAAGTTTTATTATACCAGAATCCCTATCAATACTACCGCTTAAA
>JBFMGH010000524.1:4643-9941 GCA_040752795.1 Cyanobacteriota bacterium | reverse complement strand
TTCAGGTTAAATTTTAATACTATAATCAACGCATAAAATAATTGGACATTGCTTGCTGAAATTAAGGGTGTTTTTGCCTGCGCAGGCAAAAACACCCGACGCTCTGAAACCTTATGTCTAAATTATTTATGCGTTTGCTATAATAGACTTATGTATAACTGGATAAATTCTCAAAAGCCGCTGATCTCTGATATTTTATAAAACATCAATTATACAGAGGTCTCACTCAATAAACTATTCTTCTATGAGTAAGAAGATTTTAGAGCTTTAGATTTAATTTCCTCACTAACTTTAGAAATAAAATCATCGAGGTTTTTAGTGCCAAGATCACCTATTTCTCTAACCCTTAGAGAAATATTTTTGGCATCTACCTCTTTATCTCCTACTATAATCATATAAGGAGATTTACTCAACTGAGCTTCTCTTATTTTATGGTTAACAGTTTCACTTCTGTCATCCAGATGAGCTCTTATGCCAATGTTTTTAAGTGTTTTAGTGACTTCGCCAGCATAGTCATAGTGTCTTTCGGCTACAGGTATAATAATAGCCTGTTTTGGAGATAGCCATGTCGGGAAAGCACCGGAAAAATGCTCAATAAGAACACCCATAAATCTTTCCATTGTGCCAAATATAACTCTATGAATCATTACAGGTGTTTTAAGGGTTCCGTCAGAAGCGCTATATTTAAGATCAAATCTTTCTGGCAGGTTAAAATCTAGTTGAATTGTAGCACCCTGCCAGGTTCTATTAAGGGCATCTTTGAGTTTGAAATCAATTTTAGGGCCGTAGAAAGCACCATCGCCTTCATTAACTTCATATTCAAGGCCGTATTCTTTCATTGCGTCAATAAGGCCTTTTTCAGCTTTATCCCAGGCTTCAAGTGTTCCGACATATTTATCTTCAGGTCTGGTAGAAAGTTCAACTTCGTATTCCATTCCGAATAGTTTTAGTGTGCTATCAACAAAATCTATGATAGCTTTTATTTCATCAGTAAATTGTTCAGGGGTACAGAAAATGTGGGCATCATCTTGGGTAAAGCCACGAACTCTGGTCATTCCATGAAGAGCACCAGATTTTTCGTATCTGTATACGGTTCCCAGTTCGCCCCATCTTAGTGGTAGGTGCCTGTAGCTTCTTCTTTGGGCTTGATATATAAGAATATGAAATGGGCAATTCATTGGTTTGAGAACATATTCCTGTTCGTCAATGTTCATATAGTACATATTTTCTTTAAAGTGTGAATTATGTCCTGAAATATCCCAGAGTTGAGATTTTGCAATATGAGGTGAATATACAATATCATAGCCGCGTTTTCGATGTTCTTCACGCCAGTAGTTTTCAATTTCTTCTCTGACTATAGATAGATTAGGATGCCACAAAATAAGGCCAGGGCCACATTCTTCTCTAATGCTAAAAAGATCAAGCAGGTTACCAAGTTTTCTGTGGTCTCTTTTTTCAGCTTCTTCGAGCCAATTGAGATAAGATTCAAGGTCCTCTTTCGTCCAGAAAGCTGTTCCATATATACGTTGAAGAACATCTTTTTCTACATCACCTCTCCAGTATGAGCCTGCAACAGATAAAAGTTTAAAAACTTTTATAAATTTAGTGTCTGGTATATGAGGGCCACGGCAAAAATCGTTCCATACAGGGGTATTATTTTTGTCAACACACGCATATAATGTTGGATTATGTGCTGCGTATTCTTCAAGCAGTTCAGCTTTAAATTTTTCACCAGTATTTTTAAATTCTTTGAGTTGCTTTGTAACATCCTCTATTTTCATTTTAATGAATTTTTGCTGTGATTTAATAATATTTTTCATTTCATCTTCAATTTTAGGAAGGTCTTCAGGTGTTAAATTATGGTCTGGTATCAAAAAATCATAATAGAAACCTGTTTCAATGTTTGGCCCAATAGCAATTCTGGCTTGAGGAAAAAGATTTTGAACAGCCTGGGCCATGATATGAGCTGTTGAGTGTCTTAAAATAGCAAGGGTTTCAGGATTATCAGGAGTAAGTATTTTAACTTCCTGGCCATCTTGAAGAGTTGTATATAAATCAACAACCTGATCATCTACTTTTGCTGCAATAGCTTTTTTAAATAAGCTTTCAGCAATTTTTTTTGCTAAATCTGCTACGGTAGAGTTTTTTTCGAGTTCCATTTTTGAACCGTCAGGTAGTTTAACAGAAATTAGATTTTCGGTAATGTTAGACATAAGCTTTCACCTTTAGTTTACTTTTTCATCAAATGAACTATATAACAAATATAAGTTATAAACAATTGAAACAATGATAGAATAAAAATCCTATTAACCCGGATTATTCACTAAGTTTCGGAAATAAATCTTTGTTGAGGGCCTAAAAAACCCGCCCTGCGGGCTTTTCGGACCCGATCCTCTAAAACCTGGTCCCTGTTAAATATTTACAGTGTGTTAAATGCATAAATCTTTAACTTAAGTCATTACTTGAGCCTTGAGAGTTTTTAACAAATTCACTAATTAACCGGGTTAATTAGTTTGGGTAAATTTCCATAATAAATATTACCTAAGATTTTTAAGGGATTTATTATTATATAAAACGCTATTAACCCAGTTAATTCGAATTTGTTATATTTACGAAAACCTGCTTCTAATGACATATTTAAAAAATACTAAATTTACAACCTGCAACCTCCTCACTGATTGCTGATTTGCAATTTGGATTAATTAAATTTCAAGACATAATTTATAATGAACGCATAAATAAAATAGACTTCAGAAAATAAAGGGTTCGGGTGTTATGCCCGCCTTCGGCGGGCATAACACACTCATGATTTCCAGTTATGTCTCATAATTTCATGCGGTTACTATATTAGCCAGGTTATCAATAAAAATTTATTTATGTAGTTGAAGCCTTTGAGGTAAAATCAAGAGACCAACTATAAGTATTGCCACCACTTTTGCCTGTATCATTTTGATAAAATACTCCGTTGGATATTTTAAGGCCATTGGTAAGATTTATTGATCCTGAATATGAGCCTCCGGGATATGTATTTGTGGTAGCTGTTCCTGATGAAGTAACAGTGCCATTAAATTTATTGCTTGAATTGATAGAACCTTCAATTCTATAAATACCAGGGTATTTGCATGAAGTGGTACAAGACTGATCTTTTTGAATTATTACCATTTCATTGCCAATTTTAATTGCATAAGAGTTAACCATTGCTGTACCTATATATGCAATACCTGAGCCATCAAGTGATCTTACTCCATCTCCAAATAATATTTCAAAAGGAACATCTCCTGCAGGATAGGCAGCAGCATGCTTTTGAATCATATAAGCAATTTCATCAACAAGGCTTGTAGCCCCTTCAGAGCCACTTGTCTCCATAACAATGTCTTGAAGTTGAACAATGTCAGAAGATAGTAATACATTCTGTCCGGCTACAGAAAAACTAACAGAACCATCAGTGTTTATTGTGTAAGGTGTACCACCGCTTGAAGTTTGTTGAGCTGCAGCAGCTGTTGCAGCTGCGGCGGCCGCTGCAACAGCTTCTGCGGCAGTTTGATAAGAAGTTTTATTATTATCGGATGTTGTATAATCGGGATTATATTTCTGGTTATCGGAAACGTCTATAACTGTTGGAGAAGCGTTAGCGGCTTTAATAGCTGATGAGTCATTGGTAAAGAAGTTGGCAATTTTGTTGCCAAAAACTAAAACTACCATTAGTGAACCAAAAAACACTAATGTGGTTATTAGTATAAATTCTATAGCTTCCTGGCCATTAGAGTTTTTGTGTTTCATAAATAAATATCCTTTGTATTAAATTTTATATAACAAAAGAGTAATCAGGATTATCAAATTTTATATCCCATTTATATTGTACGTTTTGATAGCCATATTGTAAATAATAATCTCCTGAAACGGTTAAGCCGTTACTGGAAATGGCTGAGCCGTTAAAACTTCCAGTGTAATTGTTTTCATAAATGGTAGTAGCATTTACGTTACTTGTTTTAATGCTGTTGTCACTGCCTATTGTCCCTTCCATTCGGTATGTGCCCTGAAATGAACAAGTATTTTCAGAATAAGTATTTTTACTATTACATATTTGATCATTCTGTATAATTACAAATTGATCACCAACTTTTAAAGAAACTGAATTAGCACTTGTATTACCTAGATAAGCTGAATTACCAGTTGCAGAAACCCTATTTCCAGTTCCAAAAGAAATATCTACTGGTACGTTGCCATTTGGATATTGTGCTTTATACTTATTTATCATATAAGCAATTTCATCAACAAGGCTTGTAGCCCCTTCAGAGCCACTTGTCTCCATAACAATGTCTTGAAGTTGAACAATGTCAGAAGATAGTAATACATTCTGTCCGGCTACAGAAAAACTAACAGAACCATCAGTGTTTATTGTGTAAGGTGTACCACCGCTTGAAGTTTTTTGAGCAGAGGCAGCTGCTGCCGCTGCTGCCGCCGAGGCTTCTTCTGCGGCAGTTTGATAGGAAGTTTTGGTGTTGTCAGTTGTTGTATAGTCAGGGGTATATTTTACAGGGTTAGAGGCACTGATGATTGTAGGAGAAGCGTTAGCAGCCTTAATGGCTGATGAATCATTAGTGAAGAAGTTGGCAATTTTGTTGCCAAATACTAAAACTACCATTAGTGAACCAAAAAATACTAATGTGGTTATAAGAATAAATTCTATAGCTTCCTGGCCTTTGTTATATTGCATAATTTAATATCCTTGATTAACTGAAACTTAAAACTAGATTGAAAAAGTATTGGTGGGATTGGTAAAATCAATGTCCCATTGATATACAGGTCTACTTGAAGTGTTTAGAGTGAATAATCCGGAAATTACTAATCCGTTAGAATTATTTACAGAAGCATTATAAGAGCCATTGGCGCTCCCGCCATTGTTAAAAGTTGCATTTATATTAGTAGTTGTTATATTATTATTACTATCCAGTGTGGCTTCAACTCTATAAATGCCTGACGCAGTGCAAGCATTCAAACTAGAAGTATTTTGACCTTCACATTTTTGATCTTTCTGAATAACAACTAAATCGTTTCCAACAGTTAGAGCTATAGTATTAACAGAAGCATTACCTTTATAGGTAGTAGGGCCATTAAGATAGTCTCTTTCACCAGTTCCAAAAGCTAATTCAAGAGGTACGTTGCCATTAGGATATTGTGCTTTATACTTATTTATCATATAAGCAATTTCATCAACAAGGCTTGTAGCCCCTTCAGAGCCACTTGTCTCCATAACAATGTCTTGAAGTTGAACAATGTCAGAAGATAGTAATACAT
>JBFMGH010000524.1:0-4543 GCA_040752795.1 Cyanobacteriota bacterium | reverse complement strand
CTTCAGAGCCACTTGTCTCCATAACAATGTCTTGAAGTTGAACAATGTCAGAAGATAGTAATACATTCTGTCCGGCTACAGAAAAACTAACAGAACCATCAGTGTTTATTGTGTAAGGTGTACCACCACTCGAAGTTTTTTGAGCAGAGGCTGCTGCTGCCGCTGCTGCTGCCGCTGCTTCTTCTGCGGCAGTTTGATAGGAAGTTTTATTATTATCGGATGTTGTATAATCGGGATTATATTTCTGGTTATCGGAAACGCCTATAACTGTTGGAGAAGCGTTAGCGGCTTTAATAGCTGATGAATCATTAGTGAAGAAGTTGGCAATTTTGTTGCCAAATACTAAAACTACCATTAGTGAACCAAAAAACACTAAGGATGTTATTAAGATAAACTCTATAGCCTCCTGGCCTTTGTTATATTGCATAAAACTCCTTATAAACTTAAAGAATAAAACCCTGATCGTTAAAGTTTATATCCCATTCATATTTAAGAGGTTGAGATGTGTAATAACCATCATAATGGTTATAAATTGCATCTTCAAAACTTAAACCATTAGAAAAGTTTATATTAGCAGTGATATTACCATTGGTTTCTCCATAAGTGCTAACATTACTGGTAACATTACCCTTTAAGACATTATTTGAATCAATAGTTCCTTCAATACGATATGTTCCTTTATAGCTACAAGAGCCATCACAAGATTGGTCATTTTGAATGATAACTACATTATCACCAACTTTTAAAGAAATAGTATTAACTGAAGCTTTTCCTTCGTAAGATGTATTATTGACGTCAGTCTCTCTTTCACCGTTTCCAAAAGCAACTTCAAGAGGAACATTACTATCGGGGTATGCAGCTTTATACTTATTTATCATATAAGCAATTTCATCAACAAGACTTGTAGCACCTTCGGCACCGCTTGTTTCCATTACTATATCTTGAAGTTGAACGATGTCAGCAGCAAGCATAACATTCTGGCCGGCAACTGAAAAGCTAACAGAGCCATCAGTGTTTATCGTGTAAGGTGTACCACCACTGGAAGTTTTTTGAGCAGCGGCAGCTGCTGCAGCCGCGGCTTCTTCTGCGGCAGTTTGATATGAAGTTTTAGTGTTGTCAGTTGTTGTATAGTCAGGGGTGTATTTTACAGGGTTAGAGGCACTGATGATTGCTGGAGAAGCGTTAGCAGCTTTAACAGCAGATGAATCATTAGTAAAGAAGTTGGCAATTTTGTTGCCAAATACTAAAACTACCATTAGTGAACCAAAAAACACTAAGGATGTTATTAAGATAAATTCTATGGCTTCCTGGCCGTAATTGTATTTATATTTCATTCAAATGCCTCCTTTTTAAAGGAAACTATAAAGAGAAAGAACTGCCAGTAGTATCAAAACTAAGTTTCCAGCTATAATCAACAGCTTTAAAGTTTTTATCATCATATTGCCAGTAAGTACCGTTTAATGTTAGATTGCCAATATTACTAACTGAACCTGAAAGTGTTCCATATGGGTTGTAGTCAGTATTAGTACTTGTAACATTAGCAGTAAAATTATTGCTTTTATCGATAGTACCTTCAATTCTATAGGTACCTTGAAAAGCACAACTTTGGTCATGAGCCACACAGGTCTGATCTTTTTGAATAACAACAAAGCTATTACCTAACTTTAAAGTGACCGTATTAACTTCAGCATCACCTGCATAACTAATTGAAGTATCATAGCTATTCCAGTAACGATCACCTTTGCCAAAAGAAACTTCAACCGGCACATTACTATCAGGGAATTCCGCTTTATACTTGTTAATCATATAAGCAATTTCATCAACAAGGCTTGTAGCCCCCTCAGAGCCACTTGTCTCCATAACTATATCTTGAAGTTGAACAATATCTGAAGAAAGCATAACATTCTGACCGGCAACAGAAAAGCTAACAGAACCATCAGTATTTAAAGTGAAAGGTGTGCCACCACTAGAGGTTTTCTGGGCTGAAGCGACAGCGGCAGCTGCGGTCGCAGCGGCTTCTTCTGCGGCAGTTTGATAAGAAGTTTTGTTGTTGT
Organism: Cyanobacteriota bacterium; assembly: GCA_040752795.1. Taxonomy (GTDB): domain Bacteria; phylum Cyanobacteriota; class Vampirovibrionia; order JBFMGH01; family JBFMGH01; genus JBFMGH01. The sequence continues at coordinate 2,489 of JBFMGH010000524.1, read as the reverse complement.
CAGTTGTTGTATAATCGGGATTGTATTTCTGGTTATCGGAAACGCCTATAACTGTAGGAGAAGCGTTAGCAGCTTTAACAGCTGATGAATCATTAGTGAAGAAGTTGGCAATTTTGTTGCCAAATACTAAAACTACCATTAGTGAACCAAAAAACACTAATGTGGTTATCAATATAAATTCTATTGCTTCCTGGCCTTTGTTATATTGCATAATTTAATATCCTTGATTAACTGAAACTTTAAACTAGATTAAAAAAGTATTGGCAGGGTCAGTAAAATCAATGTTCCATGAATATTGTGGATAATCATCATTGTCATAAAGCTGAAATGAACCACTTATCGATAAGCCATTAGATGAATCTGTAGATCCAGAAAAAGCTCCACCATATGAATGCCCTGAATACATTTGAGCATTTACGTCATTTGTTATTAAGTTTCCAGATGAATCTAAAGTGCCTTGTACTGTGTATAGCCCGCTATAACTGCAAGTGGCTATAGTTCTTGTGTCTGATCCCTGGCAAGTTTGGTCATTCTGAATGATAACAATATCTTCTCCAACTTTAATCCCTACAGTATTAACACTGGCATTACCCAAGTATGTTGTTCTTCCAGAACTGGATACTCTTGAACCGGAACCAAAAGATATTTCAATAGGGACATTAGTAGAAGGAAAAGCGGCTTTATTTTGACTTATAATATAAGCAATGCTATCAACAAGGCTTGTAGCACCTTCAGAACCGCTTGTTTGCATAACTATATCTTGAAGTTGAACAATATCTGAAGAAAGCATAACATTCTGACCAGCAACAGAAAAACTAACAGAACCATCAGTATTTAAAGTGAAAGGTGTGCCACCACTAGAGGTTTTCTGGGCTGAAACGGCAGCGGCAGCTGCGGTCGCAGCGGCTTCTTCTGCGGCAGTTTGATAAGAAGTTTTGTTGTTGTCAGTTGTTGTATAATCGGGATTGTATTTCTGGTTATCGGAAACGCCTATAACTGTGGGAGAAGCGTTAGCAGCTTTAACAGCGGATGAATCATTAGTGAAGAAGTTGGCAATTTTGTTGCCAAATACTAAAACTACCATTAGTGAACCAAAAAACACTAATGTGGTTATCAATATAAATTCTATTGCTTCCTGACCGTAAATGTTTTTGTCTCTCATAAAAACCTACCACACAACTTAGTAATATTTATTACCTCTATAAATAATTAACGTCAAAAATCGAATTATATTTAGGCTTATATCAATATTTATTAACTTTTTTAATATTTATATCAAATCTTTATATTTATATGTTTTAAAAAAATACAAATAAAAATTATAGGGGATGAAAAAATTGAAGATTTTTCATATTGCAGAAAATAAAGTGATAGTAATATTAAATATTATGTTTGCAAGTTATTTTGTGATATTTATGCTTTTTTCTATTGTAACTGGTAGTAATAATGATATTCAAAATAATTCAAACTATTTAAAAAACCGTTTCAGTATGTTTGATAGTTCATCCCGTGTTGAAATTGATAATACTAACATAAGTTATAATGTTTCAGGGGCCTTTGAGATAAAGTAATTAAAATTAAAGATGTCTATAACAAAAACAACCTGTAGATTTACAGGTTGTTTTAAATTTATTTAGAATTAATTTATCTATGCAACAAGGTTGATTTTAGAACCTACAACTTTTTGAACTATTTCATTTCTAGAGTCAGCAAGTTGATAAGTTTTATCTGCATTAGTTGCTACAGCCATGTCATTCATATTTTTAAGGTAATCAAATAGAGGTTGTTGAAATTTCTTGCCAACAAGGATCATTTCAGGGCTGGGTTCAGATTTATAATATTTACTTTCTCCGCCAACAGAAAGTTCCTGCATAGTTCCGGGCCCACCTGGAAATACTATCCAGTATTTAGCAATATTTCTAAACAGGTCAGTTCTCTGGGCTCCTGTATCAACTTCCGTAAGGAGATTGAAGATTTTCTTTTTATGCTCATCTACCCAGGCTTTAACATTAACTGCAAAGCTTTTTTTAGGGTTGGCATCCCAGGCGCCTTCATTGGCAGCTTTCATTATGCCATATCCACCACCGGTTACAACGTTAAAACCCTGTTTCGCAAGATCATTGGCTACTTCATAAGCCATTTGAATATACTGTTTGTTTTGAGGTGTTTCTTTTGAAGCACCAAGTATAGCAACCGTTTTTTCACGCTCCAGTGCAGGTATTTGACCCTGTTTACCAGACTTAAAAGTTATAATATTGTTATTAATACCCCTTAACATACATTTAATCTCTCTATTTATCCCAACAACTTAATACGTTTACTAATAAATTATTAAAAAGTAAGAAAATTTTTTTTGAACAATAGACAATTCAAAAGTAATAAAAATTTACATGAGTTATACTTTTGAGACCTCTACATAACTAATGTTGATCCTTGAAAGTAATATATAGATTCCTAGATTATAGAGGCAGGGTGTTTTTGCCTGCGCA
>JBFMGH010000523.1:0-4881 GCA_040752795.1 Cyanobacteriota bacterium | reverse complement strand
TTATACTGATCTTTGAAAGTAATTTATAGATTTGAGTTATAGAGGCAGAAAGCCATAGATCATTTAGTTTCGTGACTTGGTATAAAACAAAATAAAAATCCAGAAAACTCTGGATTAGTGAGGTAGTCGGCTTGCTATATTGTTTTGTTTAAGAGAAATTTGTTAAAAGTTTACCAACAAAACCCTTAGTATATTTTTGAAGTTGCTTTGTAAGTTCAAGGTTTTCCTGATTTTTTTCGTCTAATTCTTTTTTATAAAACTTGAGTTGTTCCTCTAATTTTTTTACTTTAAATAATGAAGCATCCAGTTCATCTTGTATTATATTTAATTCTTCAGCCTGTGTTTGCGCTTCGTCAATAACAGTTACACAATGCTCTGAAGAATCTTTAATTGAACAAATATTATTTATTTCTTTTAGTTTCATATAGTTCAAATTAACAAGTACATCTTTGAACCCAAGACCAGTATCAAGCTCATCAGCACATTTTTTTGTATAAAGGGCCTTGTCTAGTTGATTTAGAGTTAACCTGTCTGTGCGAACCAGAAACTCACCAAGCCTAATTCTTCCTACCAGGTATAATAAAAAGGTTTCGGTTTTCTTTTCATTTAATTTATCAACTAACTCGGCATCAGATAAATCTAAATAAACTTCACAGGTTAATTTAAAGCTCCAGTTGTTTTTGTGAGCTATTTCTAAAAGATTTAAGCCCTCTCTAGATGATTGCAAAAACCTTTTATGATCTTCTTTAAGACTATCTACACTTGATAAAACAGATTTGTTATCAATTAGTTTTAAACCATTCGATGTTAATCTAGGCTTGTATAATTGAATAATTTTAGAATCAATACTATCAAGTAAATCAAGATCTGAACATTCAGAAATATCTTCTTTTATTAGGCAATATACAGCTTGTTTAATCCAGAGAGGTAGATTCTTATATCTCGATATAAGTGACTTAAATTGTGTTTGTTCAGGCTGAATCATTTCTAAAGTTAACATAGTCTCACCATTCCGTTCTTCTTTAATAATTGTAATAAACAATTAGCTAATACTATTAATAATGTAGTTTACTGTTTAGAAAAATTCTGTGTTCTAGATCACTATAAACTGATTATTAGAGTCCCATTCTCATTACTATATTATATCTTTGTTTTGTATTTTTAGAAACAGATTTTGCAATTTTGGAAAAACAAAAATTTTTTCAGCCGCCAAAATCATCATAATAATTGAGAAAAAGACCCTGTTTTGGTATTTACAAATTTTAATAAACAATATTTAGAATTATCAGAAACCAGTTTGCAAAAAAAATTTCTTTATTTTTTTAGACGTTTTTAACTATAAATTGTTCACGGATTTAATTAAAAGCCAGCAAATTTTACAATATCGTAATATTATTATAGCATATTTATCAAAATCGGAAACTATAGTTTTACTGTGTCTGGCTAATCATATATTGTTCAACAGCTGCCAGATTTGAAATAATACTCTTATACATACAACGGGTTTCGGTAAGATGTCGCGTAACATACTCAACAGGATTAGTATTTAATAATTCAGGATCAGGAAAGTTAACTGTTATTCTACCGGGTGCTGGTAAAGAATTTCTATCAATCTCTTCAATATTTTTTATATAATCAATAACTTTTAATAGCATGTCCGCTTCATCACTATTAATATGATTCAGATCTATTGAAGATAAAATGTCAATAACTTTACCTTTATAGTCTATAAAATTAATCGGTATGGATGTTTGATTAATATTAGATCCTATAAGGTTATTTAATTCTGACATTGCTTTTTTTACTTCAATATTATTACTATTTAACCCGGTGTTGTTAATAGAAGCAAGTAATGTTAAGTTGGTTTTGTTGATTGAAAGTAGTGATTGACCAGAAATATTCTGATTATTAGTTTTTAAAATAGGGTTTGTTATTAAGTCAGGTTTTCTTATATTTGCAGCCAGAAAAGTTGTTGCAGGCGATAATTGTTTAGTATTGCTTATATATTTAGCTTTAGGGTTATTAATCATATTATTAGCAGCAGTTATATTAGTATTTTTTATACTATCAGGAGCTTTATTATTTGATGTGTTAGTAATATCAGTATCTACATAATATGTTTCATTAAATAAAGAAAGATCTTCAGATTTTGCAAGTCTATTAATTTCTACATTATTAGATGTTTGAATAATTAAAGCCAGTAAAATAAATATTACAAAAACACCTACAGGAACATAATAACTATTTTCATTTTTATCTTCAACTTCAATATTAGAAATAACGTTATTATCTTCAATTATTTCAATATTTTCCGCCGTCTGCTTATTCATATAAGCTCCAAAATATTTTTTCACTAATGACAGTATAGATTATTTTTAGAAAAAACTAAAGACATAATGGTATATTTATTAAGTATTTTTGCTATAATATAAAATTAATAACTTGATATTAAGTAAAATATAAACACCAAATTAGCTTAATAATAAAAATATAAACATGGGAATACCTCCCAGGGTTAAATACATTCCTATTGTCCAAATACCTGAAGAAAGTTCAATTTGTTTAGCGAACCTATTTTCTCTGGTTTTTAAGAATCTAAAAGCTGGAATAACACATATAATTTTAATTATAAATAAAATTAAAAAGGCTGGCCAACCAAATCCTGCAGAATGAGCTGCTTTTAAAGCAAAGCAAAAAGTAACAACCAAAACACCCATCCATATAAATGTAGCCTTTTTAGCTCCAAATATTGAAGAATAAGTTTCAACACCTTCTTCTTCTGCTTCAGGAGCCCTAATTTTCCTCCCTGTTTCAATAATTATGCCATTAAAGAATGTTACTGCCAGAAAATATATTAGCCCAGAAGGTGGGCTTACGTCTGAATTTAGCCAATCAAGCCCTGTCGTATAAAAGTCTATCAAAGGCATTATCATCATATGAGAAACCATATAGGCCATTGGGTGATTACAAAGCCAGGATTTAACAAAAAATTCTTTTGTCATCAATGCCATGTATGCCATTACAATAGTATAAGCTATAAGCATTACAGGCATAAAAAAAACATTAATGATTAATTGCAAACCAATTAAGCCTGTAGCCAGCCATGCAAGCTCTTTAAGAGAAACAAGACCTCTCGGAACAGCTCTATATGGTTGGTATTTTGAATCTTTTTCAAAGTCTTTAAATTCATCAAATATTCTTAGAAGAAAAAAGAATATAAAAGAAGTAATAAAGCCTATTACAAATATATCAACAGGGATAAAGGTATCATGTCCCCTGCAGATTCTAGAATATGAAGCCGCAGAAAAAGTAAAGGCTGCAATTAACATGCCATTTTGAATAAATGAAAATCTTTCTTTTTGGTATTTGAAGAACCTGTAAAAGATCGATCTAGTTTTTTCATCAACTGTGGTCATTTATTTTTTTCTGCCAAATAACCTGTGAGCCCTGGCAAAATCATTAGAAGCCATAGAAGCTATTAATGAAATTTCACCACAGAGTGCTGTTGCAGCACAAATTTCTGCAAATTTTCTGGCTTTATTATTACCAAAACAGTCTATCATTTCAAGGCATTCTTTTTGTGTTGGAAATCTTGTACCACCTCCGACTGTTCCAACTATAAGATTAGGCAGGGTTACACAGATATAAAGATCATTTTCAGTTGATAAATCACATCTTGTCGTTCCAATTGAAGCCTCAGAAATTGTTGCTACATCCTGTCCACAGGCAATAAATAGTGCCGCAAGGCAGTTTGCAAAATGACAATTAACGCCAATAGAGCCGCTCTGAATACCATTTATTACAGCTATTTTCCAGGCATTAAGCATTTCATTAACACTACAATTTAATATTTTTGTTACCGCTTCTTTTTTAATAACAGCTTCAGCAGTGACTTTTTTACCTCTGACTGACATAAAAGATATTGCAGAAGCTTTTTTATCTCCGGAAAGGTTACTTTCTAAAAGCCATTTTTGCGGATTAATCGGAGTATTTTGCAATATATAATTACATACTTCATTAGTACAAATAGTTACCATATTTTGTCCGGAGGCATCACCAGTGGTATATTCAAATATTAATGTTAATAAATTTCCATCCAGGTGTGGTTTTATATCAACAAGTTTACCATGAGAGGTTTTTTTATGGGCAATCTCTTTAAATATATCTAAATTATCTATTATCCATATTAAGAATTGACCGGCCTGTGAAATGTTTTCAAAGTGAAAACAAGGAGTTCTTTGAACAGCTTCAGTTAAACATACCGTAGTTACGCCGCCAGATACAGATACTGCTGCAGATCCTCTGTTGTAGGAGGCAACCAGGGCACCTTCAGTAGTAGCAAGAGGTATATAAAAATCACCTTTAGCTTCTGTTCCATTGATTCTTAAAGGCCCCACAACACCTGTAGGTATTTGAGACATTCCAATATAGTTTTCAATATTACCTTTAAGTTCAACAGGTGAATCAAATATTTCTTTTCCAGAAAGATAATTTAGTTTATTATTTGTGAACTTCTCTATTAAATCAATACGATTTTGCTGACCGTCTTTAGTCCAGTTTCTTAATCCGGGTATTTCAGGAGGTAGTGGTTTTTCTTGAGGCAAAATTGGTGTTAGCTGTTGGGAAAGTTTTTCCAGTTGAGAAATAGATACAATTTCTTCCAGTCTTTTTTTTGCTCTTTTACTTGGTGTTGTCATTATTTTAACCTTAAGCCTTTATTAGTTAATGATTTATAATGAGCTCTGCATAAGTCTTTATATGTGAATAGTTAAAACAAGGGTGACACTTCTTAAGTAAAATTAAGTTGATAAAAATAAAATTAAAAAGGAGTGCCACCAATATGAATTATACCAAAAGATTAAATCCAACAATGAGAATAAG
>JBFMGH010000522.1:0-4155 GCA_040752795.1 Cyanobacteriota bacterium | reverse complement strand
AGGATAAGTATAAATATTAACTCTAATGCCGGGTTATATTTTTCAAGATACTTATTAGACCCCCGGGCCTGAATTAGCTTTTTTAACATTGTGTTTGCTGAGAAGACATCTATAAATAATTAAAGCACAATATTTATTGAATATTGCTGGCTTCCATCCTCATAAAACTTTCCATCTATGGGATTAAAACTTTTTTTCGTAAAACCGTTATTAATATTTGAAGCTTCATGTTCAGGGTTTAAATCTACATTAAATCGGGGTTTTTCTTCCAAAAATTCTTTTACTTCGTTTGGTATTGGGGGGTTAAAGTTTTTAACAAACTGCTCATAAATTTGGGGGTTATCTTTGAAAGACTCTTTATATACTTTAAGTATTTGTTTTTTTGTATCTATATATTTTTGCATTATGCCAATAATTTCTGAACATTTATCTGAATCATTGCCATTTTTGTCATTTGTGCAGATCATTATTTGATCTATGGGTTTTTTTTCATATACATCTAACGGCAAAAAATAGGAATAATTTACATTATTGGCAAATAATGCATACTTTATACTACTTACTGCCTTTTGTCTGTCTTCTTTATTTCCATATACTATATACTTGCTGCCAAAGTTAATATTATTATGTGTTTTATTTAGCATCTCTCTCATTCTCTCTCTCATAAGATTTTAACTCATAGTTTTTATATTTAAGCATAAAAACAGTCAATAATATACAATTATTACAACATTTATTAACAAAAGCTTTTAAAAGCTTTCTTTTAACATTATATGGTGGTTTATTTCATCAGTTTTACAGAGGTTTCAAATTTATAGCAACAAATTTTTTTCAGCTTTTTAATATACCTGAGAGAAGTTAATTTTTTCTTTTTAAAATTTCTAAACGGTTAAAAAAATGTTAGCAATTAATAACCATAATTCTTTTCAGCCTATTAATTCTTATCAAAAAAGAAATAATAATTTAGCCTGTGCAAAAATCAATACAGTTTTTCAACAAGATACAATTACTTTCTTGGGTAAAGAAAAACAAAAAGAAGCTGGTGTTTCTGGTCTTGCGCAGTTTAAAGAAGATATTAGAATTGCATGGCGCAAACTCCGTGGGCTGGTGGTGTTTCCAGAGCTAGAAGTAAAACAAAGAGTAACACAGGAATTCTTAAATCGTGGATACAAAACAGAAGACATGCCACACATTGAATTTAATATATGGAGAACAGAGTTTATTGCTTATGATCCTTCATCAAATTCTCTTAATATTAATCCCTGTGATGTTCAATCAACCAGGGATATAATAAAAATTGTTGATGGCATAGAATGTATGCAGCGTTTAGCCAGAAACATGGGAGATAAAATTAATCAAATAAATAGAGAAGCTGCTAAATTATTAGGTATAGATTCAAAATATGCTCCTTATATTGAATATAGCTATAGAGAATCAGGAGAATTTGGCTCTTATAATCAGGGATATAATCTCTTTAAGGTTAATGCTTTCTGGTTTGACGGTGCTATAAACCCTGAGCCTCTTATTGCCAAGACTATTATTCATGAAATGTCGCATTCAAATACTAAAATAAATTCTTCTCTTATCACTAACGATGATTTAAAAGAAGAGCTAGAAAAACACCCTGACCTTAAAAGACAGCTAGATCAGAAACCGGATTTTTTTGAAAACAGAAATTTTAATAACCTCTATACTCTGGGCAAAAAGCCTCCTTCTAAAGGCTCTCCGGAATACGAAAGAATTATGTGGCATTTAATTCAAGATTTAAAAGATATGTGTAATCCTAAAACACAGCAACCCCACCTCTCACAAAATTTTGAGAAATTAACCCTTTTAAAGAAAAAAATTGCCTCCTTATGTGATCTTACATATAAAGAACTATTTGGTATCGACCTTGATTTAATGCTCGAAACCGGTGAAATTAAACACAAAGGGGCTTATGTCAAAGCATTATTTAGCGAAAAACATCGTGAATCAATAATAAATAAGGTTGAATATAATAAAGATACAGTGATTAAGTTGTTAAATAAAAATAGAGCTTTGTTTGATAAGGCAGACAGAGATTTTTCTGGTTATGAAGATATTTATGACGAAGCTCTGGCCAGGCAAAATGCTGCTATTGGCCTTTCGAAGCTAATTGAAAAAGGTGTCGTTCCGGATTCTGTAGTGGCCAGACAATTGGCTCAAATTGGCAGCTCTGACCTCCAGAACCTTATTCTTAAAAACGACCAGGAACTGAAACATAAAATTGATAAGGGTGACATTAAACTGGCTGGCTAAAAAAGTTTGTCTTTCAGGGGCTTTTGTAAATAAGTGTAAATTTTACATTAATAAATAGCAATTCATTTTATTCAGCCCATTAATATGATTAGAAATTCCCCACTATATTTTAGTTCGAGATTACAGAAAAGGATTTAAAAAATATGGTTATGATTAGTGCTTTAAATGCTACACAGCAGAGCAGTTATTTTCAGAAGCCAGTAAATAACAAAGTTAGCTTTGCAGGAATTAATAATAATCTTCAGCAGGATACGGTTAGTTTTAATGGTGCAATAGATTCAGCTGGTAATGCCTTGAAAACCAAAGGTGGCAAGATAGGTCTTTTGGGTGCAGCATTACTTCTTCTGGGTGGTCTTGTTGCGGCTCCAAAGGCTTTAGCTCATCGGGTTTATATTAATGGCACTGAAGTTCAGCATGTGCATAAAGTTCCGGCCAATACATCGTTTGAATTCTCTGTTGGTTCAGGTGGTTGGGCATTGAGAACATATACTACTGAGCAGTCTGTGGTTCATCCGGGCATGCAGGAATATCAAAAGGTTCCTGGTGGATGGGTGCCTGTAACAAGGGTTTATGATTCTCATAATAACTTACAGTATTTTCAAGAGGGACGGAAGATTCCGGGCAGAACTCCGGTAGTTATTGTTCCTCCTACAATGCCTGACTGGGCCAGGGAACAAATCAGGATTATTCCTCATGGCAGCACTATTATTGTTCCGGCTCCGGGGCATCATCATTTTCCACCTGGAGGGCATCACCATCACCATCACCACAGATAGGTTTTGATATATACCAATCCACGGAAGTAAACGATATATGGCTTTAAATTATTATATATAATCTGGAATCTATAGATTACTTTCAAGGATAAGTATAAAAATTATTACAGAATAAGGTTGATATTTCAGCCTTATTTTGCGTATAATCCTTTAATTTGAATAAAGGTAATAAATTATGAGTATGATTGTTTGTTTGAGAATTGTTTCTGATGAACAGCTTGAAAAACTATATGCTGATCCGGGAAGAGTATCTTTTTTCTTATATGGTGATGAATTTGAAATGCAGCCGGCTAAAATTTCTTTTTTATTCAAGTTGTTGAGTAAATTAATGGGTGTTAAGGTAGTGCAGGAGGAAGAGAAGAAAGAAGCTGTTGGTAAAAAAGATAAATGGCAGCCTCCTGCAGCTGGGGATGAGATGGATCTTGATAAATCATGGCATGCGCTTCATTTTATTTTTACTGATACAGCCTGGGCTGGTAATTTTCCTGAGAATTTTTTACTTTTGGGCGGCAAAGAAATTGGCAGTGAAGATGTTGGATATGGTCCGGCAAGGGGTTTAAAGAGTTCTGAGGTAATAGAGGTTAATAGTTTTCTCAACGGCATTGATGAGATATATTTAGAAAGTAAATTTGATCCACACAAGCTTACTGCAGCAGATATATATCCAAATATTTTCACCACTGATGATAATGAGCCTTTGAAATATACGATTAGTTATTTTAGCACATTGAAAAAGTTTATTGCAAAGGCTGCAAAGAATAATAAAGCATTGATAATATACATGAATTAGGTTATTTCATGGAGAGAAATAGTTTTCAGATGTCAAAGAAAACTTATTATCAATTGTTGAGGTGTTCTGGTGAGCGAAGCGAGCAATAATACCATAAAAACCAGCCGCAAAAAGTTAATAAAAATAATAAAAATCATCAATTGTTGAGGTGTTCTGGTGAGCGAAGCGAGCAATAATACCATAAAAACATGCAGGCGTAGCCTGCTGGTGAAAATTTGGGGGTCCAGCCACTTTTTAAAGGGGCTGGGAAACATCACGTAGCAGAAATAACCAATAGCCTCTCAGTATAAACTTATGATAGTAGTAATA
>JBFMGH010000521.1:0-3562 GCA_040752795.1 Cyanobacteriota bacterium | reverse complement strand
ACATAACTGGTGCTGATATTAACCTTACAGCTGCCACAGCAATTGGTACGGTTGCTAACCCTATTGAGATTGATGCCAGCGGTGCTGTTAATGCTACTTCTCCTGATACTCATATTCACGAGAATTAGTTAAAATTTAATTCTATAATTATTAATACATTAGATAATCTCCTGAATTTTATACTCAGGAGATTATTTGTTTTGACTTAAATTTATCAATTGTTCTAATTGTAAACAAATACTATGTTCTTAACAAAAATTAATTTTTGACGAATTTACTATCAACATTACAAATTCAGGTGATTTTAAAAAATGTGTAATTAAATATATATTTAATTTTGTTTATGTTTAATGAATACTGTTCACAATAATCTTTTGAGATTTGAGGGGCAAACATGTTATCAACGGTTAATAGTAGCTACCAAGTAAACCAAATACCCAAAAGAAATCAGCAGACCCGGCAAAACTCTAATACACAGTTAGTAAGTTTCAGGGCGACTGATGGAAAAGATGAATTAGTTGTTAGAGAAGATACAGCTAAGTTTAAACCTGTTACTAGTTTTGCAAAAGGGCTTATAAGACCAATAAAAGAAGTAGCACAGGCAATAATCGAAAAACCAGCACAGTCAGCTCTGGTTATCGGCTTTACTGCAGCTATAGTAAGGTGCGTTAAACCTGCAAGGCTGCTCCTTTCAGGCCTAGTTGCTGGGTATGGTTCTTATAGAATAGGCTCTGGTTTACTTAATGCTAGAAAAGAATTAAAAGCGGGAGACAAAGAACAAGCTAATAAATCAATTGAAAATGTAGGTGAAGGTGTATTTGACGTAAGCCTTTCAGCAATTTCAATTAATAAAAGTATTGCTGCTATTAAAGAGACTAAAGCTGCTGTAAAAGCTGCTACACAGGGTGGCAAGGCTTTGACTACAGCACAAAAAGTTTATACAGCCCTAATGTTCCCGGCAAAATCAGCAGATGTAACTAAATTAAAAGACGGTGCAACTGTTAAAGATGCTTTAAAATTAGTTGGTACTGAAGGCTGGCAGGCTATAAAAGATTTCAAAAATGGTGTTCAAGGCAAAGTAACTGAAGGTGTTACCAAAACAGCTGATAGTATTAAATCTGGACAACTAAAAACGGATATTCTAAAAGTTACTGGAAAAGTTAAGAACTTCTTCAAAGATATTAACTTTAAAAACCTGGGACAACTTGCTGTTTATGCTGAAAGGCTTGAAGATACTGCTGTTGATGCTATTAACACTCTGGAAAAAATGGACGGTGTTGACTTAATTAATCTTATTGATTCTGTAAGAGAAGAACCAGACTCATTGGTTGCTCTTAAAGAATTAAAAAGAAGAGGCAAACTTGATCCGGTTGCTGAACAAATAACTAGAACTATTGGTAATAATCGTTATCAGGAAGTTGAAGTTAAAGATAAATACGGACCTATTAGTAAAGATTAATACAAGTTTTTAATTATATAATGTATAATATATTCTTCATAATTCAGGAGTGGATGGGTTAACTCTATGAAAAAGTTTATTGGATTATTATTAATTACATTTATCTTTTGTAATGCAGTTTTAGCCGCTAATTGGGAAACTATTTTTCAGTATAAGAATGCTGATGGTGCAGCTAAAATTGAAGTAGATAGGCAAAGCATTAAATCCAAATTTATCAAAGGAGATAAAATTGTAACTTTCTGGGCAAGAAGTGAATTATCAAACCCTAAAGAAACTGTTAAAGCCCTTGTTCTATATGAAGCTAATTGTAATAATTACGATGCATACAGACTCAACACTACTTTAGAATTTTATAAAAATAATTCATTGGTTAATTCTATTAAAAATAAACAAAAAGAAGCTGTTACCGGAAAAGATCACACGGACCTAATTCCTACTTTAAAAGATGTGTGTAAGTAAAAAATATTCTATTTAATATAAAAAAAATGCCTTTGAAATGGCATTTGATTAGATCATTCTGATAATTGTAATTAGAGAGGTTCTAAAAACCCTTAGTTATAGTGAGTGAGATATTACATCAGAGTGTTATGAATAAAAGATTACGGAAGTATAATATATAAAAAATGCTTAAGCTAAAAAGGACTGCATCAAGTGTGGTTGTGGGTCACCTTCATTTTGTGGACCACTTTGACCTTTTTGTTGCCCCATTTTAGCTATCATTTCCATCAATTGCTGGAAAATATCAGATGTATTATTTGAAGAACCACTGGAATTCGTTGAGCTGCATGAACTGCTTTGATTATTTAAATGTGGTTGTGGATCTCCTGGCTTTTGTGGTCCTGATCCACTGTTTAGGTGCGGTTGCGGATCACCAGGGTTCTGTGGGCCATTTTGACCTTTTAAACGGCCCATTTGAGCAACATTGTTAAAGTTTGAAACACCATTAACTGTCATACTTAATCTCCTCTTTTTTAAGTAACTCCTCTCTCGATAAATTAATAAAAAAAAATTTAACTGCCTGATTAGTATCAAATTTTGGTTATTTTATATAGCCAATTTTGGTTATATTGTTCAAACAAAAAAAGCCGTTTTAAACGGCAATGGGAAAAGAAGAAAGAATAAGAAGATAATTTGTAAGTAGTTAAGGTATTAAACCTTTTTTAATAATGTAGATATGATACACGGGAGTGTTTTTAGGTAGTGGGATATATAGGGCGCAGTATAAAACATTTATGCATAAAGATCTCATTAGTATGGTTTAGATCAGCAAGATTTTATGACACTATTTGACTTTTAAACTTATAATTTGATATGCCATTAGCTATCATATAATTTACTCTAAATTATTTTGAATTATTTATAATCTGAAATAATATCAGCCCTTTTATATACTGGTTGTTATTAGATTATTTTTAAGTGCAACAAGAACAGCCTGAGTTCTGCTATTAACATTTAGCTTTTTGAATATCCTTTTAATATGATTAGCAGCTGTTAATGTCGTTATATAAGCTCTTTCAGCTATCTGTTTATTTGTATAACCTTTCACAATATACTTTAATATTTCAGATTCCCTTTTTGTAAGTTTAGAATTATAGTTTTGTTTGTTTAGAGTGATATTAGAGATTGCTAATAAAGAAGTTTTCATTCGAATATTTGCTTCTATTCTTGCTATTAAGAGTTTTGAAGAACATGGTTTAACAAGATAATCATCTCCTCCATTATTAAGGGCCTGTATTTCAGTTGATTCATCATCAAGCTTAGATAAAATTATCAGCGGACAATTTTTGAATTTATTATTTAGCTTAACCTTTTTCAATAACTCCCAGGATGAATAGCCTGGCATATCAAGGTCAAGCAATATAATGTCATATTGATCATGTTCAATATTCTGCAAATGATTTAGTGCTTCTGCTTTATTATCAATTTTAGTTACAGTATGATTTCGTATTGTTAGTTCTTCGTTAACTCCATATGATTCTTTTTCAATTAAAAGAATCCTGTAAGGTGCTGTTGTAAGCATTACTAAGTTCCCCCCATATCAATTTTTAACTACCCTACGCTCTCGAAGGAATATTTAATAACCTCATATACTTAAATAATTCT
>JBFMGH010000520.1:0-6442 GCA_040752795.1 Cyanobacteriota bacterium | reverse complement strand
TTTTTACGTATGTTGTTAATTCAGATTACAAATCAGGAATCAGTGAGGAGGTTACCCGACCCCTACAATCTGGAATCTATAGATTGGTTATAAAAATCAGTATATATATTTGAAGATAGAGTGCTGGGAGACTTCGGCCAGGGCTTTACCCCAGCCCCTTTAAAAAGTGGCTGGACCCCCAAATTATCACAGGCAAGCGAAGCCCTGCGGGGGTTTTGTTTATTTTTGGTATTCTGCTTCGCTTCGCTCAGCAGAACGCCATAACGGATGATGATTTTTATTATTATTATCTATAATTTTGTTTGTACTTACTCAACACTATAACGGATAATGATTTTTATTTATATACCAATACCCAGAACAAAAAAAATACCTGTGCTTCTCTTGCCAGGTAAGGGATAAGGAAAAGAGTGAGGTCTATCATCATCGAAGGATATCTAGTATCTGTGGAGAATGAGAGAGAGAGGAATTAAGGTTACGTTGAAGAAGATCATATTGTGTATTCAATTTAGCTAATTCATACTGACATTGAAGCTTTGTCTTGCCAGTTATTAAATCAACAAAATTGAATACTTCACGGGATGTATCGTTAACAAATCTTTTGACAAAGTTATTCTTGCCCTGTTTGAAATTATTGGCTGTATAATAATACATTAAATTGTAAGAACCAATATTCATTTTTCCCCCTGGTAATAACTTTGCCCTGATATTTTTAGAATAACCTATTACGGCTTAATATCCCTGTGATTTCATGCTTATTTGCTTAAGTAAAATGTACTATCATTGTGTAGGCAATCAGCTATGTTTTTTATAAAATATCATTGATGCATTTCTTGAAAGGGATCGGGGTTATGATAGAAAATTATCCACACGTTTATATTGACGAAATAGGAAAGTATGAAAATCAAGACGTCTGCCTTAAAGGCTGGTTATTTAATAAAAGATCTAGTGGCAAATTGCACTTTTTACAGGTAAGAGATGGCACCGGCTTTATTCAAGCCGTCGCTTTTAAAGGCGATATTGACCCTGAATTATTCACAGAACTCAAACACCTCTCTCAGGAATCTTCACTTATGGTTTATGGTACAGTTAAAAAAGATGAACGATCTCCTATCGGTTTTGAATTAAGTATTAAAAATGTTAAAATATTAAACCAGGCCGAAGAATACCCCATAACACCTAAAGAACACGGTGTAGCGTTCTTAATGGACAATAGACACCTCTGGCTTAGATCCAAAAGACAGCACGCCATTTTAAGAATACGTGCAGAAGTTATAAGAGCCAGCCGTAACTATTTCGATGACAGAGGATTTATACTTTGTGATACACCAATATTTACACCTTCAGCATGCGAAGGCACAACAAACCTTTTTGAAGTCAACTATTTTGAAGATAGAAAAGCATATCTGACCCAGAGCGGCCAGCTCTATAGTGAAGCAACCTGTGCCGCCCTTGGAAAAGTATATTGCTTCGGGCCAACCTTTAGAGCCGAAAAATCTAAAACACGCCGCCACCTGACAGAATTCTGGATGATAGAACCTGAAGTTGCCTACATGGACCTGGAAGGAGATATGGATCTTGCTGAAGATTTCGTAGTTGAAGTGGTTAAACAGGTAGTCAAAAATAGACGACCTGAACTCGAAGTTCTCGAAAGAGATATATCTAAACTGGAAGCCATTCAAAAACCATTCCCCAGAATAACCTATGACGAAGCTATAGAAATTCTAAATAAAGCCGGCAAACCCGTAGAATGGGGTGAAGACTTCGGAGGAGACGAAGAAACAGTTATTTCTGAAAACTTCGACAGGCCAGTATTTATACATAGATATCCAATGCAATGTAAAGCTTTCTACATGAAACAGGACCCTGAAAACGCCAAACTGGCACTATGTGTAGACATGATAGGCCCTGAAGGCTACGGTGAACTTATCGGAGGGGGCCAGCGTGAAGATAACATGGAACTTCTTATATCAAGAATAGAAGAACATAACCTGCCTATGGATAACTTCCAGTGGTATCTTGATGTCAGAAGATACGGATCAGTGCCCCATGCAGGCTTTGGGTTAGGCATAGAAAGAACAGTTGGCTGGATTTGCGGTATTCATCACGTACGTGAAACTATTCCATTTCCAAGACTGCTTGATAGAGTCACACCTTAAGCCGGGTTATTCTTAAATCAATAATGAATAAACCCCTCAGGTCAAATTTAGAAATATAACTATCCCAATCCACGGAAGTAAACGATATATGGCTTTAAATTATTATAGGGTGTTTTTGCCTCTATAATCTGGAATCTATAGATTACTTTCAAGGATAAGTATATCCAGTATTTCTACTGAACATTAATGACCCAGGTAAAAGAGTTACCCTGATTAAGGTTTCTGCCTGTCAGAGGCGGCCCGCTAACAACCTGAGCTTTTTGAAATACAACAGTGTAGGTACCAACATTATCAGGTATCTGAATACCAGTAAATGTTATATTATGTTGACCTTTAGATAATGTTAAATCCCAATTTCTTGTTTTGCCAGCAGTGTTAGAACCCATTCCGTTACCATCAACAGAAAGTGACCACTGGTCATCTTTATCACCACCTGTATCATGTATTATAATCTGGCAGCTACCGTTAGCAAACCCTTCATCAATTATGCCATCATTGTCATCATCAAGGCCATCATACGTTGGTTCTGTATTACCTCCATACCCCGGAATATCATTTGCAGAAGTAGTATTATTTGAAGCAGTCTGGTTATTTTGCGGAGGAGGAGGGGGATTATTTTGATTTTGTGGAGGTTTAGGAGTTACAGCCGTTTGCTGCGAAAGTTGTTGAACATGAGTTAAAAGATTACCTGAACCCTGTTGACCATTATTAACATCAGTGTTAAAACCCTGTTGATCAGCAGGATTATTATAGCCTGCACCCTGAGACCCCCTTGAACTATTAAATTGTTGATTTGCACTCTGAATAGATGTAATGGTATTGGTTAAATCATTAAGCCGATTCTGGTTTTGATTTTGATTACGCTGTGACTGCAAATACTGGTCCATCATGTTCCAGTCAATGTAAGGTGGATGAGGTGGATCAGGTTGAAATATATCATTTAAATTATTATTCGGTTTGATCATTCGCATTGAAAGGTCAAAATCATATGAGTTCTGAGGTGCCTGTAAAACAGGATAAGGGTTATTACCCTGAGGTTGCGATTGACCAGGAAGCAAATTTTGTTGTGACTGGTTTTGATACATATTAACCAGCGGCACCTGAAAACCTGATGCTTGATTTGAACTACCTATAAAACCGTTATTTGCGTTTGCAGGGTAAAACTGAATAGGTACATTATTAGAAGGAAGACCTGTTACATATGGCTGATTTTGTGGGCCATAATAGGTTAGGGTGTTATTAGCACCTGCCGGCTGGTTTTGTGGGCCATAATAGGTTGGTGTATTATTAGCACCTGCCGGCTGGTTTTGTGGGCCATAATAGGTTGGTGTATTATTAGCACCTGCTGGCTGATTTTGTGGGCCATAATAGGTTAGGGTGTTATTAGCACCTGCCGGCTGGTTTTGTGGGCCATAATAGGTTGGTGTATTATTAGCACCTGCCGGCTGGTTTTGTGGCCCATAATAGGTTGGTGTATTATTAGCACCTGCTGGCTGGTTTTGGGGGCCATAATAGGTTGGGGTGTTATTAGCATCTGCCGGCTGGTTTTGTGGCCCATAATAGGTTGGGGTGTTATTAGCATCTGCCGGCTGGTTTTGTGGCCCATAATAGGTTGGTGTATTATTAGCACCTGCCAGCTGGTTTTGGGGGCCATAATAGGTTGGGGTGTTATTAGCATCTGCCGGCTGGTTTTGGGGGCCATAATAGGTTGGTGTATTATTAGCACCTGCTGGCTGGTTTTGGGGGCCATAATAGGTTGGTGTATTATTAGCACCTGCTGGCTGGTTTTGGGCTGGCTCAGAAGTTGAAGCAAGGCTATTTTTTATTCTTTCCTGAACTTCGTACTGCGTTCCCTGATTTATAACACTATCAAGAAGATATCCCGTTGTACCTCCTGAGCTATTAGCTACTTCCCTGAGGCTCTGGTTTGCTGCTTGTTGAAATCTATCTTTAATTGCAGTTCCACTATGTTCCTGTACAAAGTTTTTTATTGTCTGGCCTCCTGTTGCTACAGTCTCCTGAAATGTATTATTGGCCATCTGTTGAACGTTTCTAGTTATAGTTTGATTTAATTCACTTCTTGCAGCCTGATTAGCGCTTGCAGCAGCGTTAAGACCTCTAATGGCATGATCAAGATTTTCCCCTGCTGCTAAAAATGCATCGTCAACCATGCCTGGTGCATTAGTTGCATTACTGTTTCTCAAAGCCTGACCCGCTTGCCTGTATGCATCATTAAGATTATCTACAGCGTTATTTAAAGCTGTATTTGTATTTCCAGCCCTGTTTAATGCAGCACCAACGTCATCTATAGAATTTCTAGCACTTGTCATCAGGTTAGATGCTGAATTTCTTAAACCAGGTCCAGCTGCTCTAGCGACACCACCGGTATTAATAACTGGTACAACATTTAAAACTACACCTGCAGCTGCAGCTGCTCTTTCGTTTGGAGGTTTGCTTTCATTATTTAAAGTTGTAAAATCGTTACCAAGCCCATAGGCTGCAACTGTAGCAGCATTTAAAACGGCATTAGTTACCAGTCTTGAACCTGTATACCTAGTGGCGGTATTTTCAACTGTTTCAAATGATTCATTGGCCCTTCTCATAGCAGCCTGACCAATACCCTGACGCATATCACCGCTTAAAGTATGATTAAGAGGAATACTAAAAGTGTTTCTTAAAGTTAATGTAGGTATTCTTTCACCGGCTTCATCATATGCTTGAGAAAAATTATTATACTCTTGAGAAAACAGGCCGTGATTCCAGGCAGCCCTGCCTTTATCAGTGTATTCAAAAGCCAGATCAGAGGCACGTCTTGTTGAATAGTCTGCTAAGGCATAAGAAGACCCAGCCACAGCACTTGTGCCCCTTCTAAGACTATCATAAAGCCCCCCGCTCCAGTTTGATGACTGTGTATACAGTAACTCATACGGAATAGATGACGTACAGGCAATCATTTCTGATTTTGTTTTTACTAATGCAGCCAAGCTAGCTTCAGTTATTTCATAAGAAAGTTTTTTTGCTTTAAGTTCTTCTTTAAGGGCTTTATAAAAACCAATGTAGTTTTGTATGACTGGAATTAAATTGGTTTTAAGAATTTTATCTTCGGTGTTTTTTGAATTATTGGCTTGATTTATTAAAATCTGTTCCTGTTTTTGAAGGTCATTTATAATTTTTGTTAATTCATCAAGCGAATAATTATTTATTTGTTGATATAATTCATTTAATTCTTTTGCTTTAATACTGATTTGATTAACCATTTTAAAACTATCATCGAGATCAAATAGTAAAACTCTTACTATTTTCATTTCTTGCTGATGAAAAGGTTTGATTTGTGAAATAACATGGTCTGGTAAATTTAATTGAACATTTTCTTCAATAGCATGGTTCAAGGTTGCAATTGGTATAAGGTATTTATATTTATCTTTATAAAAATCTATAAGGTCTAAATATGAGATAAGCAAGGAGTTATATAACTCACTTTTAGTAAGAGAAAGATTAACAGGAGATTTATCTTTAATATTAATCTTATCAATCTCATCGTTTATTGAATCTATTATAGCCCAGTGTGCATTTTCTTGAACTTTATATGATAAACAGATATTAAAAACCTGTGTTTCTTTTTCAAAAACAAATTTGATCCCCTGACTATAGTCTG
The DNA here is from genome assembly GCA_040752795.1 of Cyanobacteriota bacterium. Classification (GTDB taxonomy): domain Bacteria; phylum Cyanobacteriota; class Vampirovibrionia; order JBFMGH01; family JBFMGH01; genus JBFMGH01. The sequence goes on along the minus strand of JBFMGH010000520.1, from coordinate 628 downwards.
AATTTTCTTTCCACAGAGCAAATTGCCTTATAATATTATCATCGAAGCTTTTATTAAGAGTTCTAGTAGCTTTTAATTTAAGGCCCAGAGTTTCAATATCTTCAATAATATTAGAAGAAATTTGGCCATGCTCTTTAGCAAATTTTTTCCCTTCAGGAGAATAAGAATTAATAGCCCCTGAATATAAGGCACTGGCATTGTTAATTTCGTAGTTTGATGGTGATAAGAGTAAAACCTCATATGATGCACTTGTCGCATCTTCACCACTGGCATGAGCGGAATTATTAAAGCTTATTAATGTTATTAATAGGCTAATTAAAATGAAAATAACGTGATTAATTTTCATATTATTAATCCTCAAACATCTAATATTATTAAAATGATTCAAAAACCGGGTGAAAGACAAGGTAATTTATTAATTAATAAACTCAGTATAATTTAAAAGAATATAATTAATAATCGACTTTAAAAGAATAAAATTTAATAAAAGAATATTTCCACATGTAGAACCAAAATGAAAATGTCCTATTAGAACAAAGTAAAAATGTCCGGTTTTCAATAAAAAAAATCGGAGGATAAAAAATGAAACAAGGAGTTCTAATAGTGACAATACAAGAAGTAAACAAGT
>JBFMGH010000519.1:0-6319 GCA_040752795.1 Cyanobacteriota bacterium | reverse complement strand
TTTTTTTGCGTGGCCACCCAACAAAAACCACCCCCTGTAACCTCCTCGCTGATTCCTGATTTGTGAATAATTTGGTTTATACAATAAAATACTTGAAATTATTGTCGTAATTTCAATAAAAATATTTTGTTACTACCAGGTTAGTTAGATATTATTTAGCAGCTTCATCAGTTTTATCATTATAAAGTGCGTTTTTTTCAGTTTGAAGCTCAGTATTCTTTTTAATTTCATCTAATACTTCTTTAGTAGCTTCATTATTTTCTTTTTTAACCATTGTAACACCAGCGGATTCAGATACCTTTATACTGCTTTGAGGTTTTTTGCCTTTAGCTAAAACATCAGCTGAAGAAGCTATGCATACTAGTAACATGGTGCTAATCAAAATCAAAAAAACTTTTTTCATAAAAAATCTACCCCTGATTAATCCAATTAACATCCGACTTTAAGGTTCACCAACTCATAAATATCAGTTTCTTCAGTTTTGCCCTTTACCGTTACTTTCCCTAGATACCTTACTTCTATTTTATCACGTAAATAGTGATAAGTATACTCACTAATTATTATATTTGTACCATAACTCTTATTTAAGCCTTCTAACCTTGAGGCTAAATTCACGCCATCACCAATTACTGTGTAATCCATAAATTTTTCTGAACCAATGTTACCAACTACCACTTCCTGAGTATTAATGCCTATACCGAAGTTTACAAAGTATTTTAATCGTTCACCCCAAGCAATATTAATATCCTGCAGTTTTTCTTTAACTTCCAGTGCTGATTTCACGGCAAGATAAGGATGGTCTTCAACATCAACAGGAGCATTCCAGAAGGCCATTACAGCATCACCAATAATCTTATCAAGTGTTCCTTTGTTATTAAATATAATATTTATAATTTCGGAATGATACTCGTTAAGCATTTTTGCTACTATTTCAGGCTCAACAGACTCTGATATAGTTGTAAAAGATCTTATATCAAAGAAAAAAACAGTCAAATTTTTTCTTGTTACAGCTTCAGGTTTTAACAATTCCGGATTATCAAGAACCATTTTCATTATTTGAGGAGAAAGGTAATTTGACATTGCTCTTTTAATTAGTTTTTTATCTTTTCCTTCAATAAAAAAGTAAAATATCAGAGTAAAAAAGTATGTAAGTATAATACCAAACGTTGGGACAGTCCAGTTAATAAGAACATTGTACATACCAAAAATATTTAAAAATATAAAAGTAAATAATAATAAATATAAAACAGGTAATAATATGTAAAAAACATTACTTTTAGATGACGCATAAAGTACTGTAAAAGAAGTTATAAGACAGAACAACACTAAAATGATTATATTTATTATTTTGTTTACAGGAGTAATAAAATTTTCTCTTAATAAACTATCCAGAATAAACGCATGAATAAATACACCTGGCATATTACCAAAAGGGGTGAGTATAAAATCCTGTGCTCCTGAAGATGAGACACCTACAATTACTATTTTGTCTTTAAAAACATCCGGATCATATATTTCTTCATTGTCTTTAAATAATTCATTTGTATCATTATACCAGCCATCAAATACTTCTTTTGGTGATAAATTATACTTTTTTGATAACTTTAGTATCTCTTCATAACTTTTAATACTATAGTATACAGAATATGAATTATAAATAAACACGCCTGGAGTGTCGTTTATACCGCCAAACCAGTTTACAAGAAAATAATTTTCTTCATCTACGGGAATTTGTTTATTATTAACCTCTATAAATTTATTTAAATATGCTACTATGTTTTTTTCATTTAAGTAATCAAGGTAATAGGAAAAAGGCAAACTTGAGAAGCACTTCTTTTTCAAGTCGCAATAAACTAAATTAGCCCTGGTTTTAATCATATCAGAAGGAACCGTAAAAAAACCGATCCCTTTAGCAGTTTCAGCTAATTGTTTAAATGGTGTTTCCAGCAGATATGGCTTTGATGAAAACAAAAATGGATTTTTCATATTTAAAAGATTTTGTATTTTAAGGTTAACACAAAACCTATCAATACTATTACCCTTATCAGCTACTTTTTCTTCTCCAACATGTATAAGTTTTGATCCTAGATAAACTCTTCCAGATTGAGCTACAGATTTTATGAGCTCCTCATCACTGGAAGGCTTATTTTTTGTATTAAACATAATATCAAATAAAACTGCTCTGGCACCGGCTAATGACAAAAAGTTTATTAATTTTGCTACCTCTTTCCTGTCATACGGAAAAAATTTACCAAGTACTCTATTGCTATCATCATCAAAAAGTACCACTACAATATCATTTGATGATTTATTTCTTTCTTCCGGGTAATATTTTTGCCTGAATTTAAATGCAGAATTTATACTGGCTATGTTTATATAGTCATTAAAATAAACTTTAAAGAACCAGCTTAGCCCTAATGCTAAAACTATTCCTAAGGTGCTGCATATTAAGAATACTTTTAATCTACTATAAAATTTCTTATCTAATTTAATATTCATAAAAATATTTTTGCAATTCGTTTTATTGTGTTATTTATCATTCTATAAAATAACTTAATTAATAACAAATAAACTCTAATTTATATAGAAAATAACGAAAATATAATTAACCTAATAGCAATTATTTATTGATTATTTCAATTATTCTATTGTTTGGTTATTGGCATTGAATCAAAGTAAGGTTTGAAATCTTCGTAAATAGCATTTATGGTTGGTTCTTTTAACTCAATAATTACTGGTTTTACACCTTTAGGCTTGCTATAAATTGTAAATACAAAATCATTGTATTCATCAGGATCAATAGATAGCAATATTCTAGGATCAAAAAAGAATAACCCGCTATGTGTTTGGCGATTAATAAATCGAAAATAATCTGAATATAATAGGGCATTATATTCACGTGCTCTTTTGACAGGTTCAACCTCTTTGCCATTTAAAGTAAACCTCATATTGTAAAAATCTTCTTTAAATTTAAGAGATTTCTTACCAAGGTAAATTGGCAATCCTGATATTGATCCAAAAAATATAGAGGTATGACGTCTTGCTTTGCTATCATCAGTATGTGAAAGAAGTGGCACTACTTCAACAATAATATATGGTTTTACTGATTCAATTCCTTCAGACCAGCTATTGAGCTCTTCAAAGGGGCTATATGGATTTATATTTTGCAGTGTATATTTTTTTAATTTAGATTTTGCATTTGGCCCAACTTTTCTTTTATTAATTTTTTTCTTTTCTAACTTATTTTCTTTGACAAGATAGTAATATAAAGCTGGTGTATAAATTATTAATTTATACGGATCTACATTATAGACATATTCTTTGAATTTAAAATCTTTCTCCAGTGATTTATTTAAAATATCTTCAGGAATATTTGTACCTGATAATGTAGGTATAAGTTCTAATTCTATATCATTCATGTCATTTTGAATCAAAATTCTTTTTGCATTATCAATCAAAACACTTGCATCAGAAATAGGGATCGTTTTAGAAACAGTCTTTTTGCGATCGGTATTATAGTCTACATATGTATTAATTCCAATTACATCGCCAGAAGAGTTTATTACAGGGCTTCCAGTCAGGGCATGGGCAATAGGAGTATCAGTTATAATTTCATCAGGTGCAACTGTTAAAATTTTTGTATCAATCATTTTCTTTATATTTCCATCAGGGCAGCTTATTATTACAGCTTTTTTGTTAATAAAATCAGTAATATTTTGTTTTTTAGTATCTAATAATGTTAAAGGTCTCGCATTAAAAAACAGGTCTGTATCTGTCAATATAATGGCCAGGTCTTTTTTAGGATCTGCTGCTATAAGAATCGCTTTTGTTTTTGTTTTTGGATCAAACAGTACCCTTGTTTCAACCGAACCCTCAAATAAATGATAAGTTGAAAGAATCAATCCACGTTCATCTATAATAAATCCTGTTTCAGCTCCTCTATCTGTTTCGACAGTGACTATACCATCCTTTAGGTACTCAAATAATTCATCCTGCAATAGAGGCCTTTTTCTTTGAAAAGAAGTATGAATATCGTATTTATTAGCATTAGAATTAGTGAATTCAATATTAATATTTTCATCCGGTTTTACTGTAAACATATAATCCCATTCATACATATTATTACCTATTTCGAATGGCTCTATGCTTCTTATTGCATAACTACCTGGCTCTAAATAAAAAACAGCGGTACCATCAGAGCCTGTTTTTATAGTGCTAAATGGGGCTGGGTCAACTTTGTCTGGTATAAATGAGCCACTTTCAGTGGTTTTGTGCAAGCTAAACCTATAATTAATGAGGGGTTTAATGCGATAGCTTGTATCTATTATCATTGCAGAAAGAGAAATGTTTCCGGGTTCTTTTGCAAATGACTTAAGATTCAAACAATTCAGTATTGTTAATGAAACAATTAGCAGAGTTAATAAATTTAATAAATATTTCAACTTATATTCTCCCCATATAAATTGCCATTTAAACTTTTACAATAGAATATCACATAAAAAGTTTGCTTTAAAAAAAGCAAACTTATTTAATATAACAATTAAAAATTTATTAATGACTTGTTTTATAGTCAACAATTAAATCATTATATATAATAATGCTATTTTTTAGGATCAACCGGAATATCCTCAACAGGTTTTTCTTGAGTTTTATATTTTTCTTCTACTTCTTCAATAACATCTTCTGTTATATCTTCTTCTTCAAGAGTTAATGGTTCATTAGAACCTGTAACGCCTGTAGTTTCTGTTTCAGAAATATATGTTGGTATTTTTACCTTGGTAATTTTCTTATTTTCTGCAACTGTAATATTAAAGAATCCAGCAAATAGCAATATTGTTAGTGTCAGGATAAATGTAATTACTTGGTTTTTTTGTTTCATAACGCCTCCTTAATTGTTATAACAATGCTTATATTATAATAAAATCTAAATATCATCAGCATCGAAATAATCTTTCTTTTTTGTGTCCTGATGAATTATTGTCAAAACTCGTCTTACCTTAGGAGTAATATCAATTGTATTCAAAACTTCTTCTTGAAATTCATTAGTATTAATTTTTTTAATATCAGTATTTTTTAGATCTTCATCTTGGATAGCATTTTGAATGTTAATCATTCTAATATTCGTGGGTGGATGACGATCACTCAAGTTGTAATATTTAGACATATTATCTGTATTGTTTTGAGTTATATCCTGCTTTTCATTATTGCCTCTTTTTATATTTTCAATAATAGAAACAGTTCTAAGATAGCCTTTAAGACCAGCAGGGTGATAACCTATTTCAGATAAGTATTCTGCGCTTTTTATATCAGCATCAATCTCATTATTTGATGAATTTAAGAATATTGATTGCTCCATTAACTTGGTATTAGAATCATTAATAATATTTTTACATGCATTAGTTCCTTTACATATATTAAACACAGCACTAACAACACTAGGATTATATACATTTACAGGCTCATCACTATTAAGAATACTTTTCATCTTTGTCCATGACATTTCATTATTACCAGAAGAATAATTTGATGACTGTTTTATAGTTGTTTCAGTTGACTGGCCAGATAATTGAGTTTTATTGGTATTTGCAAAGTTAGCCGTATCAGAATCATTGTTTATTAAATCAGAGGTTGAAATAAAGATTTCCGTTTCATTTGAAGGCTGATTAAAGTCTTGTATGTTTGTTTGTTTTGAAGCACCAATAAAGGCATTTGTATTTCCACTTGCTCTAGAATCATTATTATTAGCTATATCAGTAGTCAGGTTTGATGAATATTTGTTAATGATCTGCTTTTGAATACCTGTGGGTAAATATTCTTTATTAACAAATGAGAAATCATTTATGGATTCATAGAAACCAGCCAGAATAATATTAGAATCAGTATCAGCTTCTAAAATATTTCCATAATTAATAACATTAGTTGCTGCGAATTCTGCTTCGATGCTAATATTATCAATATTTAGCGATGTATTAATGTCACTTTGAACATTATTATTAATTTCTTCTATAATATTTGTGTTATTTGAAGTAATACCTTCAATTGTTAACACTCCCGGATAATAGTTTATGTTATAATTATTACTTATCAGACCATATGGTGTAACTGCATATTCACCTGGTAGGGTATTAGTGCCAGCAATAGTATCAAAATTCAAGCTTCCAGATAAAGATGTAATATTATCATTTAAAACAAATCCACTATAGGTAGCTGTAAAATCCGGGTTTACAGATCCATAAGATCTGGATGAATCATTTGCGTAAATATTTAATTGAACTGGATTTATATCTAATATTCCATTGGAATAATTAATATCATAATT
>JBFMGH010000518.1:0-2367 GCA_040752795.1 Cyanobacteriota bacterium | reverse complement strand
GAGAAATAAATGAGCATTCAGCCCGGGTATATTGAACATCACAAATCGGGAGAACTTGATAAACGCATTAGTATCTTACAAGAAATATTAAAAGACTGTGTGTTATGTGCAAGAAATTGTCACATAAATAGAAATAATCAACTTGGATGGTGTAAGACCGGTCGGTTAGCAAGAATATCGAGTTACAGTGCTCATTTTGGAGAGGAAAAACCTCTGGTTGGTATGATGGGATCTGGTACAATCTTTTTTACCAATTGCAATTTAGGCTGCATTTTCTGTCAAAACTATACTATTTCACATCTTGGGGAAGGTACTGAAATAAATAAATTCGAACTGGCTAACATTATGTTAAAACTTCAAGAAATGGGATGTCATAATATTAATTTTGTTTCTCCATCACATGTTGTAACTCAAATAGTAGAGTCTCTTCCTATAGCTATTGAAGGAGGACTAAATGTGCCTCTTGTATATAACACTGGAGGGTATGATAATCCTGATACTATAAAATTATTAGATGGAATTATTGACATCTATATGCCAGATATTAAATATGGTGACAATGATATAGGTTATGAGCTTTCATGTGCTAAGGATTACTGGGATATAAGTAAGAAATGTTTAAAAATAATGCATAAACAGGTGGGTGACCTGGTAATAGAAGATGATATAGCAAAAAAAGGATTAATGGTAAGACATCTGGTATTACCAAATAAACTCAGTACAAGTGAAGCAATATTTGAATTTTTAGCTGAAGAAGTCAGTACAAATACATATTTAAATATTATGGATCAGTATTACCCTAGCTATAAAGCTGATAGCATTGGTAATATTAATCGTAAAGTTTCTATGAGAGAATACAAAGAAACTATTGCACTGGCAAAAAGCCTGGGGTTATTCAGATTGGATTAATATATTTACTATACAGGTTTTATGCAACTGAGCAATAATCATTAATATTATTGAATTTTTTAGCTCTAAACGTATGTAAATAAACCTGGTGAGCTGGTTGATGTTATTGAAGGGTTGAAAGAAAACTTTAGCAGAAAATAAAGGAAATTTTATTATGATTATTGTCGATTTTAAGGTAACTTTCAAACTAATTATAAGCCTCTTTGCTTTATTTATAGCAGGTTGGAGTGCTTGATATATATATAAATATTAGAACTGAATTAAAAGCTAGTCATATTATAAGATTTTGTTGACAATTGGCATTATCTTTAAGGTAATATTAAATTGCTATTGGGATAAAATATTACAAACACAACTTAACTGTTTAAACTAATCAAATTTATAGAGTTTACATTTTCAGAAAATATAAGGGGGCTATTATGGCAATCACAACAAAAGAATTAAAACAACAAAAGAAACACAGCATAAACAAAGTAAGAGCCTTAATCAGGTAGAATTATTTCAATAATATTGAAAAAACGACAAGTAACACTTATATGAAAACAATGCTAGCAAAAGTTCTTGTTGAAAAGCCCAATGACGCTGAAGGGGTAGATATTATTGATGAAAAATCATTGCAGAATCTAGACAAACTTATAAATGACTACCACAGAATGAGATATGCAATACTTGAAGACTTGTATAAGAGGTTCAAGACAAACCCTGGCGAGCTGATAGAAAAATGTGGAAGCATAGTGAAAATTCATGAATATAACATAAACCCCTCATTGTATAAAAACGAAGAGGGAGAGGTTTTTGAAACAGAATTTACCTGCCAAGAATGTAATAAAAAACAGTATGTATATTATTACGAAACAAACATTAGCTATAACTTTAGCAAAACCAACATACAAAAACTTAAAAAAGCTTTATCAAAAGAGATTTTTGAACATTTTTTAGATGAAATTGGAGAATATAAAGGAAACAGCAGGGTTCCTGAAGAAGCTTTTATTGAACTAGCTAAAACATTTGATGAAAATAGCCTGGAACAGATTCAACACATCACAAAGAAACCAACAATGAACTATGTGTCTTGCTGTATAGATACAAGGCATACTTTAAGGGCCATAAAGCTCAACAATGATTTTTAAGTGGGCAAATTTAAATCCCAAGAGTCAGGTAATAATATTATTTATCCAAATTACATTACTACGGCTGCAAGTAGCCTTGAAAAGAACCCAAATGCAAATTACCCCCTTAAGGTAGTTAGAGACATTGCCAAACACAAGTGGAATAGCTCTCTTTCTAAAAGTTTAAACAGTTCAACATCGCAAGATGTAGCTGGCTTTTTAGACAAGTTTTATAGAGTAAAGAAAGATCACATTATTGTGCATAGAGGCAACCTCAAAAATATTTCTAAAACCAATGACAAAATTGGTAATGATAACCTGTCTAGTAAATATAGCAAGCTGCCAGAAA
>JBFMGH010000517.1:0-6228 GCA_040752795.1 Cyanobacteriota bacterium | reverse complement strand
AAATCTTGCTCAGCTTTGTCATATTGTTCCAGTGCCATATAAGCAAGCCCTCTACTACTTAAAGCATTAGCTGCACCGGGGGTTAATTGTAAGCTTTTATTATAATATTTTATGGCTTCTTCATTGTTATTAATCCTTGCATAAACAGTACCAAGATTATAAATACTGCAATTATTATCTGGTGATAATTCCAGGGATTTTTTATACATTTTAATCGATTTATCAAATTCTTCCTGATTAAAATAAATTAACCCCATTTTTGCATATATAGCTGCAGCTTCTGGCTTAAGCTTTATAACCTTTTTGTAAATCTTTATCGCATCTTTATAATTCTTTTCTTCTGCCAAAGCGTCTGCTTTTTTAACTAATTTTTCTAGAGCCTTATCAGATGTATCCACTTCATTAAGAAGATCTTCAACTTGCTGCTCTATTTGCTGTTCTCTGGTTAATTTTTTGTCTGTATCTTCTTTTTTAAATGAAAAATATGCTATTACAGCTATTATTATAATGACTATTATTACTATGTAGTTCATCGGGTTTTTATTCATACTCTTTCCTCTATTTTTAAAAACACTGGAACAATATCTTAATTTAATATTCAAAATTTTAATATAAAAAAAGACCTTGAAGTAACTCAATTTTAACCTAGTTACTTCATGAATTTGTTACATTTATGTAAAACCTGCTTCTAATGACATATTTTAAAAAACTGAATTAACAGTGTGTAAATTCAGATGATTGTTCTCAGAAGAAGTACAACCTCCTCGCTGATTACTGATTTGCGAATAATCCAGGGTTAATAATATATCAGAGATTTGGATTCAACCAGGGAATTAAAAATGTCTCAATTAAAACTACACCGCAGACCTGCTGAATTCTCTCTGGCCGAGCTAATTTTCTGATTATTTTATTTATATTTAAATTGTACAAAGGTCTAATTTTACTTATTTTATAAACTGATTAAACAAGGCTTATATACTCTTAAAGAATAAATAAGAAACCTATTTTCTTAATGGCTTTTTAATGAGCTTTACATCGTCTATCCAAACAGTTCCTGTACCGTTAATAACAACATTAAGCTCAACATCATCAGGGTTTTCACCTTTTTTCAAATAGAATGGCGTCTCTTCCTGAACCCAGCCTTTTGTATCTCCAGTTACAGGGGATACGAGGTCTCTTGAGAAATAACGTCCTTTTCCTTGAAAATTACACCACATCTCCAGAAAAGCTTTACCTTTAAAGTTTTCTGTTTTTATTTTAGCTTGATAAACTAATTCCGCATTTTCAACATTTAAATCTCCCGTTTTATAAAGGTTAACAGAAATAGGCTCTGTTGCTTTAATTTTAAGAGAAGCTTTTCCATCAGAAGATATTTCTTCATCAATTTCAATATTTTGAATCTTTGAAATTACACCTTTCATGCTATCAAGAGGATATGTTTTTAGTTCAACTATGGCTTTTATCTTATCTTTAGCACATACTGTTGCAGGTAAAACAAGTAATAAAAATAATATGCTTATTAAAACTTTTTTCAATTCCAACCCTCCATAACTATAGCCTGATTTATACAATGTTTAATATTTGTATCTAAAACCTTATTACCCAGGTTATTAGCAAAATAATTACTATTATCAGGTTCTATTAAATCACAAATATTAAAATGGGTTTGCCTGATAAGCAACTTTTTTTTGAAAAATTTCATAAGTTCTCTTATATTGACTATTTCCTGGTTCAAGGCTATAAGCCTTACCATAGTTTTCCATAGCTTTGGTAGCATCTCCATAACCATCATAGCAGTTACCCATATGATAATAATATCTTGAATTTTCGGAATCAAGCTCTACTGCTTTCATAAGGTTAATAATGCAATTTCTATTATCTCCAAGCTTCTGATAAGTTAATGCCAGGTTGTTATATGTTTCATGATTACCCGGCTTTATTGTTAAAGATTGATTAAACTTGCTTAATGCTTCATTATATTGCCCCATATTATAATAAACCAGACCAACATTTTCATGAGCTTTAGCCAGTGTAGGCTTAAGCTCCAGAGCTTTTTTATGATATTGAAGAGCTGAATCATAATCTCCGTTTGCTTCAAAAACAAGACCCATATTTGTATAACCTTCAGCAAAATTACTATCTTCTTCAACAGACTTTTTGAAATATACCAGAGCTTCATCATTTTTTCCCTGATTATACAACGCTATACCCTGGTTATTATACTTACTTGCATCATTAGAAACATATAAATACTTACCAAATAGCGACATAAAAATTGCTACACCAATCAGACATACAAATAACGGTATTATTTTATTTGCCATATAATTTTTACCTCTAATTATCAAATTGATAAATACAATAATACAAAAACTTAATGATAATTTAAAGTATAAAAAAGGTGTGGCCCCTTTTCTATAGGAGCCACAGTATTCGCCGTCATGCCTCTCTCTATCATCACAAGTGGGGGGCGAATATTAACCTTCCATTTTATCTTTGTTTTATATAATTCATTTTTGTCGGGGAAATAAATTAATTTTATTCTGAATATACTAAGTGTATAAAATACCAGAAGTTGTTATACCCTTGCAAATAATTTTACAATAGTTTACATATTGTCTTGCCTACACTAAGTTGCAATTTTCTGAACAACAGCTAAACTAATTGCCCTTATTGATTTCTTGCATAAGATACACAGTATAGTGTCTGGTAAAAAAATACCTGACATATTAAAAGCTTTTGATAACAGTGTATAAGCCGTTTGAATCTTCTCAGGAAAAATTTTTAATTATTACCCACCACCATTACCATTACCATTGCCGTTGCCATTACCATTACCCTGGGTTGCCTGTTGTATTAGAAATTCAATAGTTTCAAATTGGCTCTGAAATTCTTCAAATGTTAGATTTTCTTTATCAAAATTATCACTTATATAATCAACCGTTTGTTTTACAAGTTCAGCAGAATCTTTTGTTTCTTTTATACTTTCGGCAATAGGCACTGTAAGATCTTTTACTTCCTGTTCTATACTTGTAGAAACTTTTATCTGCTCAAGAACTTCGTCAAATTTAACACCAGTATTATTTTTTAGATCTTCAAAATAAGATTCAGACATATCTATATATCTAGTAGTAGTATCCTTAACACCATTAACAGCCAGCTCATATTCATCATAAGCTTCTTCAAGGGCATTATGGGCCCTTCTAAGCTCAATAATACCTCTAAGGCTAGCCCTGTAGCCACCCAGAAATTCTTCAAATACTTTCACTGCCTGTTTATATGCTTTTTCTTTCTCTGCAAATACTGCTTTCTGTTTAGCTATTTCACCATCAATTAATACAAGATCATCTTCTAAAACGGCCAGCTTTTTACCATAAACTGATATTTGCTCTAAAAGGCCTTTAGCTGATGCATCTTGAGAATTAATTGCTGCTATTTCTATTAATGATGACAGCATAAAAGTTTGATCTGAAGCACTGCCAATACTGTCTGAAATGCCAGCTGCACCAGATGTTTCTATCGCAAGAGCACTATTGTTTATAAACACCAGTTTATCCTCTTCCAGATATTCTATGATACTATTTCTATATTTATCAAGATAAACCTGTTCTATAAGCACATATTCACCCTTCGAGTTATATAAGCTTATGGTTCCATCTGCATTCTTAAAAACACCGTTTGTTAGAGAGCCAGAATTTGAACCAATAACAAATTTTCCGGACAATAAATCTTCCATACCGCCTGACTGGCTGGCAACTGCTTTCTTTAAAGACCCACTATCATTAATATAAAATAGCCCAAGACCCACTACCACAGCTATCAAAGCCAATGGTATAGCATATTCTACAAGATTTGAACCTATATTTTTTTTCATAATAAATTATCCCACTTTACCTATTATTTTATGTATCGAATGTAATTATAAATTCTGAACTTAATTCTTTTAGATATTAATAATTATAAATAAAATTAGTAATGAAATGTCAGGTTTTAATTTTAAGTCAAACATAATTTTAAGGTGCAATTTTTCGACAGACAGAATTTTTTTGTCACCTTGAAGTTGTTTCAGGGTTTCAGATCGTTAAATTAATTCACTATGATATTGATTTCAACCCGTTATTAAGAATCTGCTGATAATGCCTGATGTTTAGCCCAGATTATTCTTCACAAATCAGGTATCAGTGAGAAGGTCTCTCTTCTTTTGAGAACTATCATCAGAATTAACAGTGTATAAATTCAATATTTTTAAAATATGTCAAAGGCTTGTGCATAAGTGCATATATTCTCAAAAAAGCTAAGGTAGCAGCGAAATAGTGTCGGGTTTAACCCTTCATTAGCCACTGTTCCCTGATATTTTATAAAACAGTAGTTATGCAGAGGTCTCTTGTCATTAGAAGCAGCTTTTACGTAAATATGACGAATTAACCGGGTTAGCTATGTTGATTGTGTAATTATTAATAAATGTAACGTTTTTCCCCGAATGTGCATAATTCACATTCGGAGAAAGCTGTAATATATTCTTAAACAATATGAATGACCCTTTTATACCAGGGTAAAGTATTTTATATATTCCATTTTACTATTTAGATTATTATATTATTCCAGCTACAGAAGGTCTTTTCCTGATCCTATTCTTTTCAATTATAGCCAGTTTATTCTGAGAATTTGAACAGTTAACATTTTTATACTCAAAAAACCCTAAAAAATTGGGGGTCTTTTAGCGCTATTAATTAAAAATACTATTTTTTCTATGCACCAGCCATCATAGCTATAATATTTGGGAAGTGGTTAGACAAAGCTTGAGCCAGATCACCGGGATCTATCATACAGGCCACCTGGGCAAGCAGGTTTTTAGGCAGCCCGCCTAGTAATTTAATGATTTCCGAACTGTCAACAACTCTGAAGCTCTCTACAAGCATTGACTTCTGGAACCTTGTAAACGGCTTACTGATTGCTCCTTTTGACATTTCCATCAACAAACTAGGGTCCATTTTACAGAACTGTGCACATATCTGCTGCAAAGTTCCGGAAGGAAGAGTTAACAGGCCTTCAAGTATCTGACGTTTTTTCAGGTGTTGCATTTTTTTCATAACATCTGCGTGTTTTAATTTACCAACAGATTCACCTAATACTGCTTCTAACATCGCAATAAGAATGTGAGTGGGTAAATTTTCAATAGCTTTTAAAAGCATTGACTCTTTAACTTTTGAACTGGATAAAATTCTTAACAGCTCTCTTTGAGGCATTATGCTGAGCAATTCATCAATATTCATAAACATTAATAATGCCTGAAGAAGCAACTCTTTAGGCAAACGCAGCAATAATTCTAGCAACTTAGGCATACTAAAAAAGTTCAGGCCTAGCAGGAGCTTTTCTTTATCCAATAAAAATAATAAATTCATCAGTTCAGGTTTGTTAAGAAGCATTAAAATACCTAATCTATCATCAGGGTTAGCCAGTGCATTATAAACTTCTGCCATATCTAAAGCCAGAGAAGGGTCTATATACATAGGATTAGTTGCTCCAACATTTGTTGTTGCAACATTACTTGTCTGATTCACACCAGCTTCTGTTACCTGATCAATACTTGAATACGCTTTCACATTAATACGAGCAGTATTAAGTTCCCAGTATTTTGACAAAAGATTAACACTATAATTTAAAGGTGTTATTCGCATGTGATTATAGTACCTGAACTCCCACTTAGTTATATCGTCTTAATTATTTTATCGACAAATTAACTTAAAGCTTGAAAAATTAAAGTAAAAAAACAACTAAATGTTAAAATAATTAAGTACAACTATTTGTTTACTAACTTACTTAAGGTATTATAAATGAAAAATAAAATTATTGTTAGTTGGTTAATATTTACAGTGTTTTCTCTTTCATTTTGTGTTAGTAATTCTGTTGAAGCAAGGTCTAAAAAACATTTAAAAGAGATTTATTCTACCAATATAAGCCCGGAAGATATTAACACTCAGTTAAAACCTATTATTAACGAACCTTATGACGTTCAGGTTAATAACAATAACATTACCATAAATATTCATAAAATTATCCTCACAACTGACTCTTATTTTAAAAACAAACTTTATTCAATATCTTCATACCTGGCCAGCGTTAATAAAATGCCTGATGTATTAGTTACTGCCTGGAAAGGGCTCGACAGCAACTATGAATATAAAGCTGCAGTTGTCAAAGATGATTTAAATGATTACAATAAAGGTA
>JBFMGH010000516.1:0-2030 GCA_040752795.1 Cyanobacteriota bacterium | reverse complement strand
GGAAAATGAAAAGTAGCCAAAGCTTTTAAGTTCTATAATTCTTCTCTGGCATTAATATGGTAGAAGTATAAGACTTTAAAAGAGATCCGGGGAATAAGGTCTTTTAAGCCTTCTGGTATATTTGTACTATTTGAAAGGTACAAATATACTGTTAAGTTTGGTTTAAATGTCTAACAATTCAATGCTTGCAAGTGTTTTTATATTAATAGAAATCTCAAATCAGGTTTTTTATTATTAATTATTTCTGCCTATCATAAGACAATTTGGTTATTATAGTCTATCTCAAGCTGGAGGGATGAGAATAGAGTTTGTGGAGAGATCTAAAAGATTATCAAGTAATAATTTTTCTTTGATACTGCAATAGATATGTAAGTACATGATTAAAAGAGAGAGTTAGGAGGAAATATGGGATTACTCGGTGGATTAGCCAATATTGGTAGTAAAGTGGCCGGTGGCGGCGGAGGATTAGGAGGTGCCGTAAAGGCTGCAGGAAATCTAGGAAGTAAATGTGGCAATGGAGCTTTGGGTAATATTGCTCAAAAGGCATCTGGTTGTGCCGGGGGCGCAAAAGGCTGTGGGGTTATGGATACGTTTGGCAAACTGGCCTCAGCTTGTGGCCCACAGGGGTGCCCTGGTGGATCAGGTGGAGCTGGTGGCGGAGGTGCCGGAGGCATCATGGATACAATTATGCAATCAATTGGAGGGCTGATGGGTGGCGGCGGCGGAGCCCAGCAGGCCGCAGGTGGTGACCAGCAACAAGCTCAAGCTCAAAATCAGGGCAAAGATGGCGACTTTATGAAAATGATTTTAGAACTAATAACAAAGTTACTTTCCGGGCAGCAGGGCGGACAACAGGCTCAAATACCCGGCTTGAACTTTACAGCATAACATAATCCTGTTTTGCAGAGTGTTCATTTAATATAATCGTTGTGAATCTCTTTCGTCGTAATTAAACGCCAAACACCTTCTTAATATGTCAAAGCGTTTACCTTAAACCGGTCACAATGACCGGTTTTTTATTTTGTTTCTTGATTTATAGCAGTTGAAAGATTCTGAGCAGGTAACTTAAAAGTAAAAATGCTTCCTTCATTAACTTTACTGGTTACACTGATGTCTCCATTGTGTAAAAGCAGTATTCTTTTTATTATTGATAACCCTAAGCCGCTGCCCTCAATATTATTTTTTTTATTGTTAATAGATCTGAAGAAAGTTTCAAATATTTTATCAAGATCTTCTTGAGGTATACCAATTCCAAAATCAATTATTGAAGTCTTTATAAATTCCTCTTCAGTATATGTTTTAACTATTACTTTATTTGAATTAATAGAATATTTAAGTGCATTTGATAAAAGGTTGTTTATAACTATTGTAATCTGAGTTTTATCTATTAAAACTTCAGCTATATTTTCATTTTCAAAAATGATATCAATACCTTTTTCTTTTGCAATAGGTAACTGTAAAGAAATACACTCGTTAATAATTTCAATCAGATCTGCGGGTTCTTTGTTAAATTCAATCATGTTATTTTCAAGACGGCTTAAATTAAGAAAATTAGTAATTATATTCATCAGAACACTGGAAGCCTGAATAATATTCTGAGCATTCTCTATAACAAAATTTTTCTCCTGAATATCTACAATATTTTCAGCACATATATTAATTGCTAGAAGAGGGTTTTTAAGCTCATGACTGACCATTCTTATCATATCAGACTTAAGCCTATCAATTTTTTTGAGATCGGTAATATCGTTAAACACAGCTACGTAATGAACTGGTTCAATTGATATAGGTGTAATTACGCATTTAAACTCAAGTTGTTGTATTGCTATATCTGTTATAAATATGTTGAATCTTTTTATTTCTTCTAATAAAACTTCAAAGTTTATGTCAGTTAACAATTCATATAAATACTGATTTAATACCATCTGATCTGAAAATATATCAAGTATTCTTGTATTGGCCCAGGTGATTTTACCATTTAAATCAAATACAATTAATCCATTCTTTACGCCATCAATGATTGATTTAAT
>JBFMGH010000515.1:0-7509 GCA_040752795.1 Cyanobacteriota bacterium | reverse complement strand
ACGGGGACATATCTCAGACTCAGTTTTTAAAAACTTGAAAAACGAACTGCCTTATTCCGTCCAATATCAAACTTAATGATACATTTGAACAAATTTAAAACCAATAATTTAAACATACAAGAAAAACCTGCAAACCAGACACTTAAGAGTGCAATCGTCTCAAGGACTTTTGTCTAGCGAGGAAAGAGAAATATCCAAAAAGACAAACCAAAAAGCACAGGTTACCGTTTATACAGATCCCATCACGCTCAAGAAAATATCCCCCGATGTGGGTTGGAGCTATAACCCCGGTAAAACGTTTCAAATAGGAGATAACTAACATGGCAGTCACTTCAAAACACCTGATTAACTGGGTTGGCGGTAAGAGACTTTTGAGAAAGACCATCGAGCCGCTGGTGCCGAAAGATATCATATCCTACCTGGAGCCGTTTGGGGGTGCAGGCTGGGTTCTTTTTTATAAAGAGAAATGGGCGGATCTTGAAGTTTATAACGATCTGGATAGCAGGCTGGTCAATTTATTTAGAGTTGTTAAATATCATCCAGAGGAGCTTATCAGAGAAATGAATTTTATGCTCTCCAGCAGAGAGTTGTTTTTACAGACGATACAAAATCCTGGGATGACGGATATTCAAAAAGCAGCCCGGTTTATGTTCCTGATTTCTCGATCCTTTGGTGGCAGAGGGACTAACTTTGGCACGGTTAAAAGAGCCACAGGAGGAGCCACAAAAAGCCATATCAACATCACTAAAAGAATTGAAGCCATTCACGCAAGGCTTGATAAAGTCCTCATTGAGAATCAGGATTTTGAGAAGTTTATCACATCTTACGATCACGATAAGGCCTTCTTTTACTGTGATCCACCTTATACAATCGGGGCAGGCTATGATATTGTTTCCACAGAGGAATTCGATCATAAAAGACTTAAAAATATTCTGAAAAATATACAGGGCAGATTTCTACTGTCCTATGATGACTCTGAAAAAGTCCGTGAGCTTTACAAAGGCTATGAAATGATCGAGGTGGAACGATTGAACGGTATCAACAATGTCACTCAGAAGAATAAGACCTTTAAAGAGTTGCTCATAGCTAATTACCCCATCAAAGGCAAGAAAAATGTCTGATCCTATTGAAATCAAAGTTGATAATGCGGAAATTTTGAAAGCTCTGAAAAGACTTTCAGAAAAAACGCAGAATTTAAGACCGGTCATGAAAAATATTGCCGGCATTATGATGGATTCTGTCGAAGAAAACTTTGCACAACAGGGACGGCCTAAATGGAAGGATTTAGCAGAGGTTACTAAGAAACAGAGACGTAAAGAAGGCAAATGGCCGGGGATGATTCTGCAAAAATCTCAAGGCGGCCTGGTTGATTCGATCAGCTCTGATTATGGCGATGATTATGCAATCGTTGGCACAAATAAGAAATATGCGGCTATTCATCAGTTTGGCGGCCCAGCAGGGAAGAAGAAAAAGGTTAATATTCCAGCGAGACCTTATTTAAGTTTGGGGGATGATGCAGTTAAGGAAATTAAAAGCGAAATAATAAGATATTTCTGAGCTTATTGACTAATTATAAATTTTTTTGGCTTTCATTGTTTACTTAAAAGCTAATTTATAATTTAATAAATATCATATTGTAATTTATGTTTATAGATTTTAAATTTTTTATTTGGGAATAAATTATGTCTAAATTAATTACAGAGGAAAATACGTTTTTGTTACAAATCAATTTTCATGAAAAAATAAGATTTTCACTTTCTGAAGCCAGTCAAATGCTTAAATTCATAGACGAAAGAGAATCTGAAAACATTTCAAATAAATTATCAGAATTAAAAGATCCTTCTTCAGGTTCAGGATTTGGTCCAAACAAAGTATCGGCATTGGTTAATTGGCTAAAAGGATTTGAATTTATTGAATTAGATAAAACAAAAGGGTATGTGTTAACCAAAGAAGGGAAATGTGTTTTAGATAATGATTCAGAATTCAATAATGAAGTTACACATTACTTGATGCATTATAAAATGTGTAAAAATTCTATTTTATGGAATTATTTTATAACTGATTTTCAAAGCAATTATTTTTCTTTTTCAAGAGAAGACCTAGCTTATAGTATTAAGGAGGCTTTTAATTTAAAAAAGGTTGAAGATGCTTCTAAACATATTACCCCTTTATTCAATTTTTACCTTGATGATTCCTTTTATTGTAAACTTTTAAACTGTATGGAAAATCAATATTCCTTTAATGAAATAGAATTACCAAATATAAATATTTTTCTATTCTGTTTGGTTGATTGGTGGATCAATTCATCTTTTAAAGATGATTTTTCTATTTTGAGAAGCTGTTTAGTTGAGGGAAATCAATCATTACAGTCTATTTTGGGAGCTAATCAAGATTATTTTTATTTTAATTTATCAAAATTACATCAATTAGGGTTTATTGAAGAACATATTTCAGTTCAACCTTATACTATAATTAGAAAATGGAATGATAATCTAACTACAATACTTGAGAAAGCATATGATTGGTGAGTTTGAACGTTTATTAATTAACTTTTTTGATAATAGGAATAAGTTCTTTGTTATTTCTTTTCCTAGAATTACCTATAATCTTCATATTAACGTAAGTAATAAGATTCGAGGCTTATTAAGTAATCAGTTTGAAATTATTCCTATTGATTACAAAGATCTCATTTCTAGATCTATATCAAATCAAAAGTATCATTCAAATTATTTAAATTTTACAATAGAACAAGAAATCGAAAATATAGTAAATGAAATAGGATTATTTAAACAGGAAAAAGATAAAAATTTTAAAATCTTCGTTTTTTATAATTTGGATATTATTCTAAGTTATTTTAAAGCCAAAGCTCAAGATAACTTAGAATTAGAAAAATTCTGGAAAGAAGTTTTTGTAAATAGCTGTCATAACAATTTTTGTATCTTGCTAGTATCAGAAATATTTGAACCTGACTTTAGTTTAATACAAATTGATAAAGCCAAACATAACATTTTAAGGGAATTTAAAAACAATTTGGGAGAAATTTAATGGAACTACTGGTAAAAGATCTAGTATTCATCAAAGAAAAAGTAGCTTTAGTTGATGCGGTACAACTTTCATTCTTTTTTGAAAAAAAGGAACAGAATGAATTGCTAGTAGAATCCTATGTACATGGGAGTGATAAAATCACAAACAACAAGGATCAAAGACCTATTATTTCTTCTTTATCTATGATTAAGTCAGTTATTAGGAGTAATGATAACAAATATGTCGTTATTTCTGATTATGGTTGTGGTAAATCACACTTAGGTTTAATGTTAGCAAACTTTTTTGCTTATTCTCACAATGATCAAATACTTCAAACTTTTTTTGAAAGCGTAAGAGAGTTTTCTGGTGAAAGTTTTCTATCCTTTTTAGAGACATATAAACAAAATAATCTACCTAAACTTCCAATACTTTTATCAGGAGAAAAATTTGTTACAGATCTACGTGGTGAACTATATAAAGCAATAGTTCAATCTTTAGAGTGGTATAAAGATTGTGTAGATAGTACTTTTGAAATTAAAATTCCTGGACCAACAAAAAACGCTTTAAATTGGGTTAATTCACTAGGAGAAGAGGAAAGCAAAACCGTAAATAGTTTTTTAAATACTACCTATAATATTGATTTACCTCTCTTAAAGAATGAATTAGAGCAAAGTAATTATGAAAAACTTGATGTAACAAAGGAATGTTTTAAGCATTTACATAATATTCTTCCTGATTTTGGAGATCAAAATATTGAAGACCAATTGTCTGAACTTATAGAGCTTTATTGTGTTGGAGAAAATCCAAAATTTTCGGGGATTTTAATTGTTTTTGATGAATTAGGTGCTTTTATAGAAAGATATCAAGATGATCCAAAGATCTTATATTATCAAAATCTTACAAATGCCCTAGAATTAAGTAATAATAAAAATAAAATTCACTTAATACAATTTATTCAACAAAGTCCAAATATAAGATTTAGTCATTTAGCTAAAGATCATCCAATTAAAAAAATTACCGAAAGAATGGGTAAGGAAGTTTACCTTTTAACCACTTTGGAGAATTTAGTAGATAGAATCTTAGTACAAGAAAACTTAGCAACTGGTGAAGTAAACACTCATTGGGTTGAATTTAGCAAAAAAGCCTTTATTAAAAAGAAATTAGATAAATTAAGTGAAATAACCTTAAATTTATATTTAACAGGAAACTCAAATTATACTTGGAATTTAGAACTTATTAATAAAGTAATAACTTATGGTTGTTATCCCTTACACCCTATGAGTGTATATTTGCTTTGTAATAGTTTTACTCCTATTTATCAAGGTAGTAGGTCTTTATTAAACTTTATCAAAAATAAATTTAAAAATTATTTAAACAAGGAAGCTATTGATCCAGTAACAAAAGAGCCCTATATATATTATCCGGTAGATTTGGTCAAAGATCTTTTATCGGACTATCTAGATGAGAATACGGACTATGGGTCAGTATTTAAGCAATATAAGTTTGCTCTTCAGGAATTAAATTTCACTGCTGATTGTAAAAGTGAAAAACAAAGTATTGTAAGAGCTATATTTTTATTAAAAACGTTCTTTTCCCAGTGGAATGAAATTTCTTATTTTAAGAATGTTTTTATAGCTCTTGAATGGTTGACAGGTATTCCTTTGGATCAGTTAAAAACAATATGTCAAAAGCTTGAAGACAGTAAAATAATCATACAAAGAGAACAATCCTATGACTTTAGAGACAAACATATCTCACAAGGATTGGAGGACGAACTAAATAAAGAATTTATAAAAAATTATAAATTATATCATTCAAGTGTTATTAAAACTCTTGAACAAACACTAAGTAAAAGAATCGTTAGTAAAATTGATCTTAAGTTATTTTTAAATAAGTATTCTCAAAAATCTAGAGAAACTATGTGGTTGCCCAATAATATTAATATTATCCCTGAACATAATATACTAAAACATTCATTAGAGAATTATATTAAAAATACAGATGTTAATTCTTCAGTTGTTTTGATATACAGAACTAATTTATCAACAAAAGATATTGAACTTAAAGTAAAAAACCTATTGAAGGAATTACAAGAATCCAGCTATAAGATAGTTATAGGCATTCCTGAATATGACGCAAAAAATTTAACAGATTTGATAATAAAAAATAAAATATTGCGAGAAAAAGAAAAAGCTTATTCATCTAAATTTAAAGATGAATACTATTTAATGAAAGAAGAGTTAAATACCAAAATTAATGAACAAATTAAGAATTGGTTTTCTTCAATTAACTATTATGTCCACGAAACAATTGAAAATAAATTATCTAATGATGAACAAAAAGATCTTTCAAAAGTTATAGAGAAAGTATATCTAGAAACCTATCCCAAAGTAGCTCCATATAAAACAGATAAATTCGAAAAACAAAATTATATGTATACAAAATACTTTATTCCTAAATTAGTTAGCGGAAAAATAACTGATGAAGATTTACATGAAAAGACAAAAGCTTTTATTTCATTCAAAAATGATCTTTTCCTAGAAGGTGATAATGCATCTTGGCAAGTAATCAATAGATCTGGAAAAATAACAGAGCCTAAAAATGCTAATGTAAAAGAAGCTTACAAGATCATTGATTCTGAATATACTATTAGCAATACAAAAGAAATTTTTTTAAGAGATAAATTAGAAACTCTTAAAAAAACCTTGTATTCTAAACCTTATGCCTATGATGATTATGCATTTTTCCTTTTATTATCAGTCTGGTTAGGTTCTAAATCGGATCAAATAGAAGTTCGAAATATTAATAATCAAATTGTGGACTTAACAAAAGAACCAACTAATAAAAATAGTTTTATTCAGGATTGGGATAATAAACTTAGAAGTCTTAAAATCGTTCAAAAAGAAAAAGTAGATCATGATATATACTTAAAATCGTTGGAAGATTGTGATCAATATGAACTTGCTAAAGATTTAATAAGTAAATATGACATGATACTTTCAAATTCAGGAAATATATCCCAAAAAATCTTAGATAAAATATGTAAGAAATACAAAGAATTAAATGCAGAAGTTCAAGCTATTGATGATTATGATACCAGGTTTGAATATATTCAAAACGAATCAAACAAGATTGAGCTAACAATTTTGCTTAACGAATTAAAAAAACTAGTTGATTTAAAACCACCAATATTGAGTATAATTAACAATTACGATATATCTGATGAAAAAAATATACTAGAAAGAGAAATAATAAAAAAAATCAAAAAATATATAAATGAAGAAATAGCCAAATTATCAAATTTAGCGAGTTTTTCTCAAAAAGAAACTTGTTATCATAAATTACTAAACATAAAAAATACCATATCTAAAAATGATATCTTATATGACAGATTATCTCTTGAAGAAAACCTTATAGATGAATCATTGAAAGACTATCTCCGTGAAAAACAAGAAGAAAAGGTTTATATAGATATAATTTCACCCATTAAAGAAATTATAGAAAACAATAAACCTATAATAAAAGCTGAAGAAGTTTTAAATAAAGATTTTAGCCAATATAAAACGGATAAATATAATATTGAAGAAGAATTAGCAAAATTAAAGGATTATATTGAATCAAAATATAACCAAAAATATGATCTTGAAAATTTATATAAAAACCTTCAAACAGAAGGTGACCTAATGGAGTTAAAAGAAAAAGCTAAAGAATTTTCCCGTCAATTTGCTTTATCATCTTATAGAGAAGAGACCCAAAACTTTGTTGATAAAGTAGAAGGCATACATTTGCTATTTGTTGAACATAAAGGTTTAATTACAAATAGTTTTGATGTTAAAGATTTAAATAAAAAATGGGATACCTTACAACAAAACAGCAAACTAAACATTCTTATCAATATTTTCTCTTCATTAAAAGACTCTAGATTAGAGGAATTTAAAACAAAAATTGGAGAACAAGCCTCATTCTTACTAGCAAAAGTTAATCAAGAATTACAGGGTAATTTTTTAGATCCTGGGTTAAAGAGAAGTCTGAATAAGATTAATAAAGAAATATCTGATTTTTCTGACCTTAAAGAGGAGTTTTCACATAAAATTAGTGAAGCTCTTTACAAAATAGATGAATTTGAATCAAATAACAAAGAACAATCTATAAGAGAAAGCTTTAAAGGACTTAGCAAAGAAAAACAAAAGAAATTACTTGAAGAACTCCAGAAGATTGTATTTGCTGAAATTTAAAGTTAAAGGAAATATATGTTTAGCCATATAGAAAAAGTAATTATTGATATAAATAAACATGAAACCCCTAAAGAAAATTACTGTTTAATAGATAAAGAAATTGATGTTATAAATAAACTCTTTGATAGTAATAATAAGATTATATATGTTACCAATTCTTTTCTTTCTGACTGGATAAGTCTTTTATTGTCTTCTTGGAAGTCAGATATTGAATTTTGTTATGTTGAAGATACTTTTAATAAAGATTTCC